>CALBMW010000720.1 GCA_937896275.1 uncultured Myxococcales bacterium | reverse complement strand
AACTGCGCACCCGCCCGGTCGACCTCGACCGCATGCGCGCGCTGGTCGAGCGTCGCCTGGAGCGCTCCGGAGGCGACGACGAGCGGGCGGGCCTCCTGGCCCTCCGCGGCGAGCTGTGGCGCGCCCGCCTGGGTCACATCGAAAACGCGCGGGCCGACTTCGACGCCGCCCTCGCCCTGGCCCCTGCCGAGGCGCGCGCGCACTTCGGCACCGCCGCCCTCGCGGCCGACCGAGGTGAGGCCGGCGTGGCGGTCGAGCATTTTGCCAGCGCGCTCGCGGGCCGCCCACGCCTCACGCACGACGAAGCCGCGCGGGCCTTCGAGGGCCTGCGTCGGACCCTGGACAAGGCGGGCCGTGCCGACGCGCTCGCCGCCATCTGCGGCCAGGTCCTCGACGTCCACCCCGCCACCCGCCCGGTGCTCGAGGCCCTCGACGCGGCCCTCACCGCCTCGGGCCGCTTCGCCGAGCTCCTCGCGCGCTACGAGGCCGCCACGCTCTCCGACCCCGATCCGGCCCTCGCGGCGCGTCGTGACGCCGTCGCTCGACGCGCTGAACGCGGTTGAAGCGTTCGGCAGAGCGTGTTAAGGCAAACCCCGTCGCGACCCACCATGGGTCGGCTCTGCGTCAATGGAGGAATCGATGACCGCACCTCGCCTCTTGATGGTGATGGCGTTGGCCTTGGCCCTGCCCGCGTGTGGCGGTCGCCAGAGCGCGCTCACTCAGGACACCCAACCCGCCGAGAAGACCGGTGACGCCTCACCGATGGTGGAGCAGGGCGACGCGCTCTGGGCAGAGCGCAGTGACCGCCCCAAGGCCGAGGCCGCGATCAAGGCCTGGGAAGAGGCTGGCCGCACGGACCCCACCCGCGCCGACGTTCAGCTCAAGCTGGCCTATGCCTACTACTTTCTGGCGAACGCCCACCTCCGCTGGCTGGACGACCCCGACGATGCCCAGATGGCGGCCTACGAGAAGGGCGTCGTCGCGGCCGAGCGCGCCATCAAGCTGAGCACCCCGGCCTTCGCGCAGAAGATCAAGAACGGCGAGAGCTGGGTGGCCGCGGTCAAGACGGTCGAGAAGGCGGGCGCGCCGGCCCTCTACTGGTACGCCACCAACCTGGGCAAGTGGGCCCTCCTCGACGGCTTCACCACGATCCTGTCCCACAAGGACGACATCGCTGCGACGATGCAACACGTCCTGGAGCTGGACGAGGGCTTCTACCACGGCGCGCCCCGGCGGTACTTCGGCGTCTACCGCACGAAGATCCCGTTCCCCGGCGGCGATCTGCCGGAGTCGAAGATGCACTTCGAGAAGGCCATCGCGCTTGACCCGAACTATCTGGACACCAAGGTGCTCTACGCCGAGTCCTACGCGACCAAGGCGCAGGACGACGCGCTGTTCAAGCGCCTGCTCGCCGAGGTGATCGCGGCGCCCGACGACGTGATCCCCGAGCTCGTTCCCGAGAGCCGCAACGCCAAGCGCGTCGCGCAGAAGCTGCTCGACGACATCGACGAGTTCTTCTGAGACTCGGCTCTCGGTCACGTGCCACCGCGAGCCCACCCTTGGCCGACGCACGGGGCACGGGGCGCGCTCCGCACGACGGAGCGCCCGGCGGCGCCTGAACAGGTCGCGCTGGGGCCCGTCCCTGCGCCGGCTTTGCACTCACAGGAGACCCTCGATGCGCCTCTTCACCTCCCGGACCCTCGCTCTCCTCGCGCTCGCGGGCGCAGTGACCCTGCTCCGGCCGGCCACGGCCGCGGCCGGCGACGACCAGATCACCCTGAAGCTCGCCACGGTAGCGCCCTCGCGGACGCCCTGGGCCGATCTGCTCAAGCGCTACAAGAACGCGGTCAGCAAGGGGACGGACGGCAAGGTCACCGTTCGCGTCTTCCTCAACGGCATCAAGGGCGACGAGCTGAGCAGCGTCCGACAGGTCTACAAGGGCACCCTTCAGGGGGCTGGCGCGTCGACCGGCGCGATCGCCGCGCTCGTGCCTGAGTTGTCCTGCCTCGAGCTGCCCTTCCTGTTCGACGGCTACGACGAGGCGGACCGGATCCTCGACGGCGCGGCGCGGCCCCTCATCGAGAAGTTGCTCGAGGCCAAGGGCTTCAAGCTCCTGATGTACTCCGAGAATGGCTACCGGTCCTTCGGCACCAAGAATGGCTTCATCCACTCGGTGGCCGACCTGAAGGCCGTCAAGATGCGGTCACAGGAGAACAAGGTCCACGTCGACACCTACCGCGCGCTGGGCGCGAGCCCGGTGACGATCTCGGTCGGCGAGGTCACCACGTCCCTGAGCACCAACGTCGTCGACGGCTTCGACAACACGCCTCTGTTCACGCAGGCCGCGGGCTGGAACCAGGAGATCGAGTACTACTCGGTGTCGCGCCACATCTATCAGCCCGCGCTGGTGATCGTGAACAAGGCCTGGTTCGACGGCCTTTCCGCCGAAGTCCAGCAGGCGCTCACCGGGCCCGCGGCCGAGCTCGAGAAGAAGGGCCGCAAGGCCGTGCGCGCGCTCGAGCCCCTGCTGCTGAAGAACTTCGAGACCGGCCCGCACCCCGTGAAGGTATACGCGCTGACCGAGGCCGAGCGTGACGCGATGCGCGTGGTGACCCGGCCGGTCTGGGATCAGTTCCGCAAGGACACCACCGACGACGGACGCGCCCTGCTGGACGCGATCCTGGCGGCCAAGGGCAACAAGTGACGCAGGCGGTGGAGCCCTCGGGGGGCGCCGCCGACGCCGTCCCCCCACGCGGGTTGGCGCGGGCCGCGGCCGCCGTCGACGCTGCCGTGGGCCGCGTCGAGCAGTGGCTCGTCACGATCATCGCCCTCATCATGACCGGCACGGTCTTCCTCGACATCGTCTACCGGTCCTTCGCCAGCCCCGAGAGCCAACTGGCTCAGAAGCTGCTCAAGATCCTCGTCTTCTGCGGGCTGCCGCCGTCCGAGACGCTCTACGCCACCCTCCGCGACGTGGGGACCCCCATCATCCTGACCCTGCTGGCCTTCCTCGCGGGTTGGGCCGTGCTCGCGTCCGCAGGTCGTCAGCAGGGCACCCGGCGCCCCGCGTGGCAGGGGTTGCTGGCCGGCGTGGCGAGCGTCGCAGGCAGCTACGCCTTCGTGCGCTTCGTCGTGGCGGTGCCCAGCCGGTGGGTGTGCCTGGCGCTGCTGATCGTGGGCTGCGTGGCCTACCTGGCCTACGCGCTGCGCCGCGGCGAGTGGATCGGCGCGATCCTGACGCTGGTGATCGGCGCGGCCGGCGGTTGGCTTTGTCGGCTGTTGCCACCGCAATACATCTGGAGCCAGGAGCTCTCCCTGATCCTGCTCGCCTGGCTCGCCTTCATCGGCGCCAGCATGGCCACGCGCGCCACCAAGCACATCCAGGTCGAGGCCTTCGCGAAGCTCATCCCGACGCCGCTGCGCCCCTGGATGCACGCGCTGGGTTTGCTGGTGACGACCGCCTTCTGCGTCTACATCACCCTGCTCGCCTGGCATCACGTCTTCGGCCCGCGCGGCGACTTCGGCAGCGGCGAGGTCAGGCCGGCCACGGGCATGCCCGGCTGGACCGTCATCATGTCGGTGCTGGTGGCCTTCTCGCTGATGAGCCTGCGCTTCGCGGCCCGCACGGTCGACGCCTGCCTGCACCCGAAGGCGCCCACGGCGGAGATCGTGCATTGAGCGCCACCGCGATCTTCCTCGTGACGCTGGGCGGCATGCTGCTGCTGTCGGTCCCGCTCTTCGTCCTCATCGGCTTCCTCACCTGCCTGGGCTATGTGCTCTGGGGCGACGTGCAGGGCTTCCTCGATGTGACGATCATCGAGAACATCCGCGAGCTGACCGACAAACCACCACTCCTAGCGATCCCGTTCTTCGTCCTGTCGGGCGCCATCATGAGCCGCGGGGCGATCGCCGGGCGACTCGTCAACGTGGCGCGGGCCGTGTTCGGGGGGCTGCCCGGCGGCCTGGGCGTGGCCACCGTCGCAGCCTGCATGTTCTTCGCCGCGATCAGCGGCAGCAGCCCCGTCACGGTGATCACCATCGGCAGCGTGATGTACCCGGCGTTGATCGCGGCCGGCTATGACGAGCGCTTCTCGGTGGGGCTGGTGACGAGCGCCGGCACGCTCGGCATCCTGATCCCGCCGAGCATTCCGATGATCGTCTACGCGATCTTCGCCAGCGGCGACCAGGTCATTCAGGTCGAGGATCTCTTCCTCGCGGGCGTCGGCCCGGGCCTGCTCATTGGCGCGCTGCTCGGCGCCTACTGCCTGGTCGTGGGGCTGCGCAAGGGCGAGCGATTCAAGGCCCCCGCGTACCGCGCCATCGTCGACTCGGTGATCGACGGGTTCTGGTCGCTGATGCTGCCGGCCCTCATCCTCGGGGGCATCTACTCGGGCCTCTTCACCGCCACCGAGGCGGCCGCGGTGAGCGTCGTCTACAGCGTCATCGTCGAGCTCTTCGTCCACCGCGAGCTCGAGCTGGCCGACCTGCCGGCGGTCGTGGGCGAGGCGACCGTGTTGATGGGCAGCCTGCTCGTCATCTTCGCGATGGCGGTCGGCCTCAACGCGCTGCTCAGCGACCTGGCGATCCCCGATCGGGCGGCCGCCTGGATCACCAGCATCGACCTCGCGCCGCTGACCTTCATGCTGCTGCTCAACGGCTTCCTTCTGGTGGTGGGCTGCATCATGGACATCATGAGCGCCATCATGATCCTGGTGCCGCTGCTGGCCCCGATGGCGTTGTTGTGCGGCATCGATCCCATCCACCTCGGGATCGTGTTCATCGTCAACCTCGAGCTGGGCTACCTGACGCCGCCCATGGGGTTGAACCTGTTCGTCAGCTCGTCGGTCTTCGACAAGCCGCTCGGCATGGTGATCCGCTCGGTCGTGCCCTTCGCGGGGATCCTGCTCGCCGCGGTCCTCATCGTCTCCTACGTCCCGACCGTGCCGCTCGGCCCGGTCAACGCGCTCGCCGGCAAGCCCATCTGGCAATCCTTCCCCGACGGCACCCTGTGCGTCGCCCCGCCCGACGAGGACGACGGCGAGATGGCCGACGATGGCGGAGACGACGGCGACGCGTCGGGCGGGGAGGACCGTGCCAAGGGGATCGGCGATCTGATGGACTCGCCCGCCTACCGCGCCGCCATGGCCGGCGATGGAGGCGACGATGACGGGGACGACGAGGACGAGGACGAAGACGACGCGGCCGAGGACGGCAAGGAGCGCTCGGTCGGCGATCTGATGAACTCGGGCGCCTACAAGTCGGCCTTCGACGACGACGTGGAGCCCCCGCCGAAGAAGCCCGCCCCCGACGACGGAAAGGTGAAGTCGGTCGGGGATCTGATGAACTCGGGCGCCTACAAGTCGGCCTTCGACGATGACGCCGAACGCGACGAGTGAGCGACGGGGTGGTCCGCCCCATCGAGGGCGGCCACCCGCGCACTGAGCGCCCGCACCTCGCTTCGCAGCGCCTCGATCTCGGCCCGCATCGGACGGGCCGTCCGCGCGATCTGCGCGTCGACCACCTGCCGCAACCCGTCCGAGAAGCTGAGCGCGCGCAGCAGGCCCCGAGAGACCGCCTCGCGGCGGGCGATGCGGGTCACCAGCTCGTCCTGCAGCATCGAGAGGACGGCTCCGACGGGAATCCTCGCGGCCACGGTTCACCTCCGGGCCGTGACGCTGGCAGCGCGCGTCGCCCCTGTCAACGCGCCACCGTGGGGCGCCCGCATCGAACCCCCGCAAGCCTCACGGACGGCCTCCGCGCCTCGCGGACCGCCCCAGCGCTTCCCAGACTGGCCCCCCGCTCCGCGGCGCAACCCTCCGACCTCTGCTCGCGTCGTTTGCGCGCTCGCAGCAGTAGCGCGGCGGATGGACGGTCGTGTAGGTTGCGCCCGCGACGCGAGCCGCTCGCGACGCATCACTGTACGTCGTCGCCCGGGGGGTTCTTCGTCGACATGACCAAAAATCACTCGCGAGACGCCCTGCCCATGGTCTCCGCTCCCCTGAGCGACCGTTGGCGGCGAACGATACGTTACCTCCGGGTATCAGTCACCGACCGCTGCAATTACCGTTGCGCATACTGCATGCCCCTCGAGGGCTGGGCGCCGGTGGACCGAGACGACCTCTTGACGCTCGAGGAGATCGCTCGCGTGGTGCGCTTGCTCGCCCCTCATGGGGTCGAGCGGGTCCGAATCACCGGGGGTGAGCCCCTCGTGCGCAAGGGCGTCGTGAGCCTGGTGCGGCTCATCGCCGAGACGCCCGGCATCCGCGAGGTCGCGATGACCACCAACGGTCACCTGCTCGCGCGTCACGCCGCGGATCTCTGGG
>CALBMW010000719.1 GCA_937896275.1 uncultured Myxococcales bacterium | reverse complement strand
GCGTGGGCGTCGAGTTGGTGGCCGATCGTGTCACCAAGGCGCCCTACCCCGCCGCCGAGCGCCGCGGCATGCGCGTCTGCGGTGTCGCGCGGGCACATGGCGTGTTCTTGCGGCCGCTCGGCGACGTCGTGGTGTTGATGCCCCCGCTGAGCTTCGGCCCGGCCGAGCTCGACGCGCTCGTAGACGCCATCGAGGCGGGCGTCCGCGCCGTCTGCGCCGATGGACGCTAGCCGCGTGACGAGAGGGTCCCCATCGTGAGCGCTCTCTTCGTGGTCGTCACCGGCACGGACACCGGTGTGGGCAAGACGCGCGTAGGCACCGCCCTGGCGCGGGCGGCCACCGATCTGGGGGCCAGGGTGCGGGCGGTCAAGCCGATCGAGAGCGGCTGTGGCGCGACGCCCTCGCCGCTCGAGGACGGGGTGGCCTTGGCGAGGGCCACGGGGCAGGCCGAACCGCGCGCCGCGCTGTGCCGGCTGGCGGCGTCGCTGGCCCCACCGCTGGCCGCCGAAATGCAGCGGGGGCGCCTGAGCTTCGAGGCGTTGCTGCACCAGACGCGCGCGTTGGGCGAGGGCGTCGACCTGGTGCTGGTCGAGGGCGCGGGGGGGTTGCTCTCGCCGCTGACCTGGGAGCACACGGTCATCGATCTGGCGCGGGGCCTGGGTGCGCGCGCGCTGCTGGTCGCGGCGGATCGCCTGGGCACGCTGAGCCACGTGCGGGTGTGCCTGCGCGTGCTCATGGCCGAGGGCGTGCCCCTCGCCGGCGTGGTGCTCAGCGAGATCGCGGCGCGCGACCCGGCGCGCGACGCGTCGGCCGGCACCAACCTCGCGTCGCTCGCCCGACTGCCCGACGTGCCGCCCGTGATCCCGCTGCCCTTCGTCGAGTCACTCGGCGCGGCCGCGCACGCGCTGCGACCGCTGGCCGAGGCCCTCCTGGGCCGAGGGCCAGGAGGGGGTCAAGACCCGCCACTTGACATATACGCAAGTGACAAGTGATGAGTTTTGACCCCCTCACTTCGGGCGCGCTCGACGCTTGGCTCAACGCCGCCGCCGCGCGGCTCGAGGCGGCGCACCGCTTGCGGGATCTGCGCGCGATTCGACCGATCGACGCGGTGACGGCCGAGATCGAGGGCCGGCTGGTGACGCTCTTCTCGAGCAACGACTACCTGGGACTCTCCTGTCACCCGGCGGTGCGCGCCGCCGCCGCCGAGGCCGCCGCCGCGCACGGCATGGGACCGCGCGCCGCGGCGCTGGTGTGCGGCCACACCGAGGCGCACGCCGATCTCGAGGTGGCCCTGGCGCGGCTCAAGGGCACCGAGGCGGCGCTGCTCTTCCCCACCGGCTACCAGGCCAACCTGGGCGTGCTGCAGGCCCTCGGCGGAGACGACGCGACGATCTTCTCGGACGCCCTCAACCACGCCTCGATCATCGACGGCTGCCGCCTGGCGCGGGCCGGCGCGGTCGAGATCTACCGCCACCGCGACGTCGACGATCTCGAGGCGCGCCTGCGCCGCACGACCGGACGACGCGTCGTCGTCACCGACGAGATCTTCAGCATGGAGGGTACCGGCGCCCCGCTCGCCGACCTCGCCGCGCTCAAGTCCCGCCATGACTTCACGCTCGTGACGGACGCGGCCCACGCGACGCTCGTCTACGGCCCCACGGGCGCGGGCTGGGCCGAGGCCTGCGGGGTGAGCGCCGCCGTCGACTTCCAGGTGGGCACCCTGAGCAAGGCGGTGGGCGTCCACGGTGGCTTCGTCGCGTGCAGCGCGCGCGGGCGCCGTGCGCTCCTCAACAGCGCGCGCACCTTCGTCTTCACCACCGCGTTGCCGCTGCCGATGGTCGCCGCGGCGCGAGCCGCCCTCGACGTGGCAGCCGACGGCGCGCTCCGGGCCGCGCTGTGGGCCAACGTGGGCCGGCTGGCACCGAACGCACCGGGCCCGATCGTCAGCGTCGTGCTCGGGGACGAGGCGCGGGCCCTCGCGGCCAGCCACGCGCTGCTACGGGCCGGCGTCCACGTGCCGGCCATCCGTCCGCCCACCGTGGCACCGGGAACGAGCCGCCTCCGGGTCGCCCTCTCAGCCGCCCATCAACCCCCTGCCGTGCTTCGGTTGTCAGCCCTGCTGCGCGACGCCGCCACGGGTGGTAGAACGTCGTCCGGACGAGACAGCGTGGGCTGACCCCGACGACGAGGAGCGAACCGATGGAACACACCGGCCCCGGCCAGACGAAGCACCCTCGCCTCAAGGCGTGGGTGGACGACATGGCGCGACTGTGCAAGCCGGCCCGCATCTACTGGTGCGACGGCTCACGTGGTGAATGGGACCGCCTCTGCCAGCAAATGGTGGATGACGGCACCTTCCTCCGGCTCAACCCGGAGAAGCGCCCCGACAGCTACCTGTGCCGCTCCGATCCGCTGGACGTGGCGCGCGTCGAACACCGGACGTTCATCTGCAGCAACAGCCGCGACGACGCCGGTCCGACCAACAACTGGGCCCACCCGAAAGAGATGAAGGCCACCCTGACGCGCCTGTTCGACGCCTCGATGCAGGGGCGTACGCTGTACGTGGTGCCCTTCAGCATGGGCCCCATCGGCTCGCGCATCGCCCACATCGGCGTCCAGCTGACCGACTCGCCCTACGTGGCCACCAACATGCGCATCATGACCCGCATGGGCCAGGCAGTGCTCGACGCGCTCGGCACCGAGGGCGAGTTCATCCCGTGCATGCACTCGGTCGGCGCCCCGCTCGCCCCCGGCCAGGCGGACACCTCGTGGCCCTGCAACCCCGAGAACCGCTACATCACGCACTTCCCCGAGACGCGCGAGATCTGGTCCTACGGCAGCGGCTACGGCGGCAACGCGCTGCTGGGCAAGAAGTGCTTCGCCCTGCGCATCGCCTCGGTCATGGCGCGCGACGAGGGCTGGCTGGCGGAGCACATGCTCATCGCCGGCATCGAGCGCCCCAACGGCGAGAAGACCTACATCGGCGCGGCCTTCCCCAGCGCCTGCGGCAAGACCAACCTCGCCATGCTCGTGCCGCCCGAGGGCTACGAGGGCTGGCGCTTCTGGACGGTGGGCGACGACATCGCCTGGATCAAGCCCGATGACGAGGGCGTCCTGCGCGCCATCAACCCCGAGGCGGGCTTCTTCGGCGTCGCCCCCGGCACCTCGGACCAGAGCAACCCCAACGCCATGGCCTCATTGAAGGCCAACTGCATCTTCACCAACGTGGCGCTCACCGACGACGGCGACGTGTGGTGGGAGGGCATGACGGACGAGGCGCCCGCGCACCTGATCGACTGGAAGGGCCGAGACTGGACGCCCGCCAGCACGGAGCCCGCGGCGCACCCCAACGCGCGCTTCACGGCGCCCCTGAAGCAGTGCCCCAGCTACGATCCGGCCTGGGAGGATCCCGCGGGCGTGCCCATCTCGGCCTTCGTCTTCGGCGGCCGCATGAGCCACACCACCCCGCTGGTCTACCAGGCCTTCAACTGGGGCCACGGTGTCTACCTCGCCGCGACCATGGGCTCCGAGAAGACCGCCGCCGCCGACGGCCAGGCCGCCGTGCGCCGCGACCCGATGGCCATGCTGCCTTTCTGCGGCTACAACATGGCCGACTACTTCACCCACTGGCTCAACGTCGGTCGCCGGCTGCCCAACCCGCCGCGCATCTTCCGCGTGAACTGGTTCCGCAAGGACGCCGGCGGACACTTCATCTGGCCCGGCTTCGGCCAGAACATCCGGGTGCTGGAGTGGGTGCTCGACCGCGTCCACGGTCGCGGATCGGCCATCGAGAGCCCCTTTGGCTGGATGCCCCGCTACAGCGATCTGCGCTGGAACGGCATCGACTTCCCCGAGGAGCGCTTCACCGAGATCATGAGCGTCGATCGGGAGCGGGTGCGCCAGCTCGAGCTCGGCGCCGACGATCCGCTCGATCAGTTCTTTGATCGGCTGCCCAAGGAGTTCATCTACGAGCGGCAGCTGCTGCGGTCGCGCCTGTGGCGCTCACCGGCGCACTGGGAGCCCCAGCGCTGAGCCGACCACGCCAGCCCTGACCTGGGCCCACCACGCGGCGCCGAGCTCCGGGTTCGGCGCCGTGCCTTCACTGACCCTCGACGCAGGCGCCCGGATCGGGGCCGATCTGAACGCACAGGCCGCCCGGCTGGCACGCGACGCGGTGCTGCTCGGGCGGCTCGGCGGCGTCCCCCGGGTTGGTCCGCAGGCAGGTGCAGACGGTCCGGCTTCCGTCGAAGGGATCGGGCCGGCACGCGCCGCCCGGCGCGCACACCGAGCTCGCGCCTTCGGGATCGCAGCGCTGGTTGACGCGGTAGCACTGGCCAGTCGCGACGTTGCAGGCGTGCTCGTCGCCGCACTCGGCGTCGGCCCCGCAGCCGGGCGCGCACCGACCCGCCGCGCAGGCCGAGCCCTGCTGGCAGGTCACCCCCTCGCAGGGATCCCCCGCGTCGACGCAGGCGCCCTCGGTACACACCTCGCCCGCCGGGCAGCCCGCCGCGTCGCGGCAGCCGATGCAGTGTTGCGCGTCGCAGATGGGCCGCGCTGGTGCCCGGCAGTCGAGGTGGCTGTTGCACTCGACGCCCATGGGTGGCGCCACGCAGGCGCCGGCCAGATCGCAGATCGTGCCCTCGGCGCAGGGGTGCCCCACACCGCACGCCACGCACGCTCGCGAGATCACGTTGCAGACCGGGTTGTCTCCGCCGCAGCCGCCGCAGGCGTCGCAGAAGCCGACGCTGGGCGCGCACACCTCGCCATCGCACGCGAAGCCCTCGGGGCAGGCGCCGCCGTCGCACGGCTCGAGGCAACTCTGGGCGAAGCCGAGCGGCCGGCAGCGCAGGCCAACCTGGCAGTCATCGTCGCCCTGACAGCCGCCGCAGCGCGCGGCGCGGTCGCCGCACACGCCCGTGAACTCACCGCATAGTTGGCCGACCGGGCAGCCGACCACCGCGCAGCTGTCGCAGCGGGCGCCGGCCGGGATGCACCGATTGAACAGGCAGGAGAAGTCGGCCGGGCAGTCCGCGTTTTCGTTGCACCCCGACACGCAGGCGCGGCTGCCGATCAGGTCGTTGCAGGCGGCCCCCATGCCGAGCGCCGCGCAGTCGGCGTCGTCGGCGCAGGGCTGGCAGATCGTCGGGTCGAGGCCGCCGTCGGGCCCCGGGGGCGGTGGCGCGGCGTCGGGCGACGCGTCCTCACCCGACGCGTCGGTCTCGGCGGCGGCGTCGGTGAGGGCGTCGACACTGGGCGTCGCGTCGTTGACGACCGCGTCCGACGTCGCGTCCGGCG
>CALBMW010000718.1 GCA_937896275.1 uncultured Myxococcales bacterium | reverse complement strand
GTCGCCGTGGCGGCCGCCCGCGCCTGCGGGTACGTGGGCGCCGGCACGGTCGAGTTCCTGGTCGGCGGCGACAAGACCTTCTACTTCCTCGAGATGAACACGCGCTTGCAGGTCGAGCACCCGGTGACCGAGTTGGTCTACGGGGTCGATCTGGTCGACGCTCAGGTTCGCATCGCAGCGGGGCAGCCCCTGCCCTTCGCCCAGGCCGATCTGGTGCCGCGGGGGCACGCGCTGGAGTGCCGCATCTACGCCGAGGATCCCGAGACCTGGCTGCCCAGCCCGGGCGCCGTGACGCGGCTGGTCTGGCCCGAGGGGCCGGGCGTGCGCGTGGACGCGGGCATCGACGCGCACTCGGTGGTGCCGATGGCCTACGACCCGATGGTGGCCAAGGTGTGCACCTGGGGCAGCACGCGCGACCAAGCCATCCGCCGCATGCGCCGGGCCCTCGACGAGACGGTGGTGCTGGGCATCACCACCAACGTGCCACTGCACCATCGCGTGCTGAGCCACCCGGCCTTCCTGGCGGGGCGCTACGACACGAGCCTGCTGAGCACGCCGTTGCCCCCGGCTGCGACACCGGACGCGGCCTGGAGCGATGCCGCGCTGATCGCGGCGGCGCTCTCACGTCACGCGGTGGACGCTCGCCGCCACGCCCGCCCCGCCGACGTCGGCGCGGCCCCCTCGCCTTGGCTGAGCCAGGGACGCCACCGTCAGATCACGGGAGGCTGAGGTGCGCTACACCATCGAGATGCGCGACCGATCGGTGGCCGTCGAGGTCGACCCTCAAGGCCCCGGGCGCTACCGCGTGAAGCTGGGCGACGCCCCGGCCCGTATCGTCGAGGCCGACGTCAAAGACGGCTTGGTGCACCTGCTCAACGGCACGTCGAGCAGCCACAGCTTCCGCGTCGGCGCCACCGACGACGCGGTCGAGGTGCACGAGGGCGGCCTGCGGGCGCGCCTCACGACCCTCGACCCGCGCGCTGCGCGTTTGCGGGCACGCGGGACGGGCGCGCGCGCCGGCAGCGGGGATCGAGTCCGATCCCCCATGCCGGGGCGCGTGGTGCAGGTGCTGGTGGCCGAGGGCGACGCGGTGCAGCCGGGGCAGGGCGTGGTCATCATCGAGGCCATGAAGATGGAGAACGAGCTGCGCGCCGAGATCGCCGGGACCGTCGCGAAGGTGCACGTCAAGGTCGACGACCGGGTCGAGGGCAACGCCGATCTGATTACGCTGACCCCCGCCGAAGGCTGAGCGCGTGACTGCCCTGCTGGCCGCCTTCTCGCTGATCTTCGGCGGCGGGCTGCGCGCCGACTTGCCTGACGACAGCACGACGACCCTGATTGGCGTCGACCTCGACCTTCGCTGCTCGCCCCTGCAGGGGCTCACACTGGGCGCCCGCGCAGGCTGGGGCGGCGGCGCCGACACGACCAACCCCGAGCGCGTGCGGCTGAGCCAGCGGATTGAGATCGTGGTGGTCTCCGGCGCGCGGCGGTCGATCGTGGGAGCCCTCGACGGCATCGTCGAGCTGCAGGCGGGGGCCCTGCGCGCCGACGGGTTTCCAAGCGGGCGACCGCACCGCGTCCGCGAATGGGGGCCCACTGCGGGCGCGCTGATCGGAGTCACTTGGTGGGCCGTAGAGGCCTGGGGGCACCCGACGGGCGTCGAGCTGCGCGGCGGTGCGTCCTACGCGCGCTTGGACGACCGGGACGTCTACCTTCCCTTCGCCGGGCTGAGCTTCGTCGGGGTGCTCGACGAGCCGCGCGCCGCGGTCGGGGCTATGAGCCTCCCCACAAACTCCGGACCGAGTGCAGTGCCGGGCTGCCGGTCGAGGCCAAGGCGGGAAGCTGCAGGAATACCCGGGGTATTCGAAGGCTTTCCAACGCAGACATCGGCCGGCAGAACGGTGCTGCGCGAAGCGGAGCGATTTCGTGGGGAGGCTCCTAAAGGACCGCCCCCTTGACCTTCATGCTCTGGACCGACGCGGTGTGACACCCGTCGAAGCCGGCGTCGGCGATGACGTCGTCGCCGTCCACCACCAACTTCTCGACCACGCCGTTCACCTCGGGGCTCTCGAGGGTGACCCCCTCGAGCTGCTCGAGGCGGTCGTCGCCCGCCGTGCCCTTGACGCTGGTCCCGAAGGTCAGTCGCCCTGCCTCGCCCATCGGCAAGGTCACGGGCCGGGACAGTCCGAGCTCGAAGCTGCCCGAGGCCTCCTGTTCGAAGGACACGATGGTGTCCCGGAAGGCGCTCGCGATGGGCAACCCGAGCTTCTCGAGCACCGCGCTCAGCCGCTCGGTGGCGTCGGCCTTCAGCTTGAAGTGCGAGTAGTAGCCGAGCTGCGCGGCGCGCTGGCGGAAGTCGGGCTGCTGCCCCTTCTTGTCCGCCTGGTCCTTGTCCGTCTCCTGCTCCTCGCTCTTTGCGTGGAGGGCCTGCTTCGTCTCGTCAGTGACCTCATGCATGGCCCCCATGCTGCGCGCGCGCGGCGGGCGCCGCAAGCGCGCAATCGGAAGCGCGCCGTCGGAAAGGCACCGGGGGCTCGCGCCGAGCATCGGCCACGCTATGATGCGCGCCATGAAGAAGCGATTCCACGACGAAGGCCCCAGCCGGCGCGCGGCCCTGAGACGCCTCGGCCTGGCGGCGGGAGGCATCGCGCTGAGCGGCTACGCCGTCGGCTGCGAGGACGACACCGAGACCGCGCCGGGTGAGTCGGGCGGCGACGCGGGCGCCATGGACGCCGGGGCAGAGGCGGACACCGGCCAAGGCCCCGACGCCGCGCCCGAGGTGGACGCGGGCGAGTCCGCGCCCGATCTGCAGCCGGTGCGGGGCGACGGGAGCCACCCCTTCGACTACATCGACACGCTGATCATCGTGCAGATGGAGAACCGGTCCTTCGACCACATGTTCGGATCGCTCAGCCTGCTCGAGGGACGTGACGACGTCGACGGCCTGCGCGAGGGCATGTCGAACGACGCGCCCGACGGGACCCCGGTGCCCATCCACCCGCTGACCGGCCGCTACGTCATCGACCCCGATCCGCCGCACGGGCACGGGCCCTCGGTCAACGCCTTCAACGACGGGGCGAACGACGGCTTCGTCCGCTCGCAGATGGCGAGCCACCCCGACGCCGACGACACCGAGCGGGCCGACGTGATGGGCTACTACACGCGCGCCGATCTGCCGGTCTCGTACGCGCTGGCCGACGCCTACACCCTGTGTCAGAACTGGCACTGCGGCGCGCTGGCGCCCACGTGGCCCAACCGGTTCTTCAGCCACTGCGCCACGAGCGAAGGGCACCTGCGCAACAACGAGAGCGTCGGGGCGCCCACGCCCTACACCGCCCTCGTCGAGGCGGGCGGCACCTGGGCGTCGTACTTCAACAACCTGTACTTCACGCTGCTCATCGAGCAGCACCGACGCGATCTAGGCCGCAAGGCCGACGAGTTCTTCAGCGACGCCGCCGCCGGGACGCTTCCGAACGTGTCGATCGTCGAGCCAGCCTTCTTCGTCAACGACGACCACCCGCCCTCCGACGTGCGGATGGGGCAGGCCTTCCTGGCCACGGTCTACGAGGCCGTGCGGCGGTCGCCCCAGTGGTCGCGTTGTCTGATGCTGGTCTTCTACGACGAGCACGGGGGCTTCTTCGACCACGTGCCGCCGCCGCTGGCCCAGGGTGAGACGCGCCCCGACGAGGGCTTCGCGCACGTCGGTTTTCGGGTACCTGGCCTCGTGATCGGGCCCCTGGCGAAGCGCGGCCACGTGCTCGACGCGATGGTCGAGCACTCCTCGGTGCCCGCCCTGGTGAGCCGCGTCTTCGGGCTGCCCTTCGTGAACGAACGGTCCGAGATGGCGGGCGACCTGGGGCAGGCGCTGACGCTCGACCACGTGCGCGGCGCCGACCGCCCGACCGCGCCGGCGCTCGAGACGGCCGAGGTGCCGATGTCCGCGCTCGAGCACGCGCTGCGCGCCGACAACGGCCAGCCCGAGCTGATGGAGTGGATGCGGCGGATGGGCCTCGCCCACCACGACAGCTTGCCCGAGCGCCGTCGCGTGCTGCGGCGCGTGCTCGAGGAGGGCAAGGCCCTCGGGGCCATCAAGTTCAGCCGCGGCTGAGCCGCCGGTCTACTCCTCGGTCGACACCAGGTTCCGCCACGTCGCCTGATCGCCGCCCAGCATGGCCTCGAGCCAGGCGCCCACCGTGACGCCCTCGACCTGGGTCTCGGCCATGCTGCCCAACTCGACCACGCCGGCGAGGCGCTCGCCCAGCTCCGGCCCGACGAAGCCGCTGGCGTCGCCCAAGAGCGCCGTGTGGATCTTGCCAGGGATGATGAACCGCCTGAATTGATTGGGAAAACGCAGGGCCAACGCCTCGGTCTCGGCGAGCATCGCGGGCGCGAAGCCGGCCTCACCGATCATCAGGAACAGGTTGGCGATCACGAAGTCGCCGGTCGCGCTGAACATCGACAGCTTCATACGCGGGTCGCGCTCGAGCTCCCAGGCGACGAGGCGCGTCAAGTGGCCGTTGCCGATGCAGTCCTCGCACGAGGCGGGCAGGAAGCGGCGCACGTTGAACTCGTCGACGATCTTTGCCAGGTAGGCCGGATCGTCGGCTCGAGCCACGCCCAAGCCCGAGTCGTTGAAGACGAAGAGCGGCACCTCGGGGTACTTCGCGCGCACCAGGACGGTGGCGACGATGGTGCCGTAGCCGCCACCGCTGCTGCCGGCCAGCAGCACGCGGCGAGGCGCCGGGAAGTGCTCGGCGATGAGGTCGAGGGCCGCCGACAGGTTGCGCAGGCCAGCGTGGCGCCGGTCCAGCTCGCCGTCCCCGTCGTCGTCGTACTCCGCGTCCCCCGCGAACAGCGAGGCGTCGCAGTAGGGCAGGTAGGCGGCGTTCCAATCGCGCACCGGGTTGGCCGCCAGGTCGCGGTCGAGGATGTCGATGGGCGGCATGCCGGGCCGCGCGAAGTCGATGGCGAAGCAGAAGTCCGACCAGCAGGCGCCGCCGCCCTGCATGAAGATCAGCAGGTCCTCGGCGCCCAGGTCGCGCAGGGCCACGCGGTAGGGATCGCCGCGGAAGCAGATGGGGCCATCCTGGGGATCGAAGGTGTAGGTGACGACCTCGCCGTCGATCTGCTCCTCCTCGGCCGGCGCGGTCCCGAAGTACTGGCCCAGGCCCAGCGCCATCATCTCGGCGAAGGGGTCCGGATCGTAGGCCGCGTCGGGGGCCGCGTCGTCGACGCCCGCGTCGGACGCCGCCGCGCCACCGCCCGCCGCGCCATCGCCCGCCGCGAGCGCCGG
>CALBMW010000717.1 GCA_937896275.1 uncultured Myxococcales bacterium | reverse complement strand
CGGCGCGATGTCGTGCAGGAAAACGACGTGCGGGCTGAAAGAAGTG
Source organism: uncultured Myxococcales bacterium (assembly GCA_937896275.1). GTDB lineage: Bacteria > Myxococcota_A > Bradymonadia > UBA7976 > UBA1532 > JACKDN01. The sequence goes on along the minus strand of CALBMW010000717.1, from coordinate 7,603 downwards.
GGCGACACCTACCGCCGGGCTGCCGGCGGGCGGGCTCATAGAAGTGGGCGACACCTACCGCCGGCGGGCGGGCGACACCGGCTCAAAGAAGTGGGCGACACCTACCGCCGGGCTCCAAGAAGTGGGCGACACCTACCGCCGGCTCAAAGAAGTGGGCGACACCTACCGCCGGGCGACACCTACCGCCGGCGGGCGGGCGACACCTACCGCCGGCGGGCGACACCGGCAGCCGACAGCCGGCGGGCGACGACACCTACCGCCGGGCGACAACTACCGCGTGGCGAATGTCGCTCACCGGCACGCGGGCCTTGAGAAACCGCTCCAGTGTGGTGATCCTGTCGTCGGCCATCGCCCTCCTCTCGACTCTGCCGCTTCAGCAACCCCGGTATCGCAGAGGCCGGCGGCCAACTTGAACCACGTTCTACTGTAAGATCGAGCAGTTAAGGTCTTAACCGAACACCGATGGGACCCTGCGGGGCTTCTCGTCCAGGGTCGACGGACCGCACGGCGCGGCCGAGGAGGCTGGGATCTCGATGATGGAGTTGCTGTCCGATTCCCAGGCGTGGGTCTCTCTCCTGGTGCTCACCACAATGGAGATCGTGCTGGGCATCGACAACATCGTGTTCATCACGATCCTCTGCGGACGCCTGCCGCCGGAGCGACAACTCGGCGCGCGCCGCATCGGCATCACCGCGGCGCTGGTGTCGCGCATCGCGCTGCTCCTGTCGATCAGCTGGGTGATGAAGCTCGAAGATACGCTCTTCACGCTGGTCGTGGACTGGAGCGGCAAGGATCTGATCCTGGCCGCGGGCGGGCTCTTCCTGATCTACAAGGCGACCGTCGAGATCCACGAGAACGTCAACCACCCCGAGGCCCCCAGCGGCCAGGACGTGACGCCGGGTGAGCCCCAGAAGGTCGTCTCCTTCGGTCGCATCATCGGTCAGGTGATGCTGCTCGACGTCGTCTTCTCGCTCGACTCGGTCATCACCGCGGTCGGCATGGCCGATCACATCCCGGTCATGGTGGCGGCGGTGCTGATCGCCGTGGGCGTCATGCTCATCTTCGCGGGGCCGATCGGCGACTTCGTCCAGACGCACCCCACCATCCGCGTCCTCGCGCTCGCCTTCCTGGTGCTCATCGGGGTGATGCTGCTCATCGAAGGCACCGGCGGTCACATCAACAAGGGCTACATCTACTCGGCGATGGGCTTCTCGCTGGCCGTCGAGATGCTCAACATGCGCATGCGCCGCCGCGCGGCGGCCCGCCACCGGCTGGCGATTCGCTGAGACTCGCTGGAGCGGCAGGCTCGGCCCAGCCCCGGGACGCTGCGCCCAAACGCCGCCGGGCCGCCATGGGTGTCGCCCACTTCTGAACTCCGCCATCGGTGGCGCCCACTCCTGAATTTTCACTCAGCTGCGGTGGTACCGTCCCCGATCCGGGGCACGTTGGTCAGGTTCGCAACGTCTCTGGGCCGCGCGCGTGCCGGGACTTGCTCGTCCAGGCGGGGCTGAAGGGGGCGACGCGCCGCTCGACGCGTCGGCACTCTGGACCATCAGCCGGGCTCCCCCTCCTGGCGCCTGACCCCCGGCGCCATCCACGCCCCGTCGACGGAACCGTCCGCGCGCCAACCACCCCCCGGACGGACGATCGACACGCTCACGCCGTGCTCAGCCGCCAGCGCCCTCGCCAAATGCGGCGGCTCGTCGAGGGGCTCGTCGGTGAGGCGAAAGGTGCCCCAGTGCATCGGCAGCAGGTGGGCCCCCAGCGTCTTCGCGGCGCGCACGGCGTCCTCGGGATCCATGTGCTGCTCGCGCATGAACCACCGGGGGCTGTAGGCGCCGATGGGCAGGATGCCCAGGTCGACGCGGTGCCGCGCGGCGATGGCCTCGAAGTGGGGACCGTAGCCCGTGTCCCCGGCGAAGTAGGCGCTGCCCGAGCCGGCGCTGCTGCGCACGACGAAGCCGCACCAGTGAGACCTGCACTGATCGTGGGGCCCGCGGGTGGACCAGTGCTGCGCCGGGACGCTGTGGATCTCGACCGCGCCGACCGTCACGTGCTGCCACCACGCCACCGCCGCGACCGGGCCACCGATGCGGCGCGACATCCAGGCGTCGAGCCCGCTGGGCGTCACGATCAGGGCCTCGGGGAAGCGCCGGCGCAGGGCGCGCAGCGAGGGCAGGTCGCAGTGGTCGTAGTGGTTGTGGCTGACGAGCACCGCGTCGATCGCGGGCAGCGCCTCCACGCTCACCGGCGCGGCGCAGCGGCGCCGGACTGTCCCGAAGGCTACGTGGCCCAGCGCGGGATCGGTCAGCACCGAGACGCCGTCGATCTGGATGAGGGCCGTCGCGTGGCCCAACCAGGTGACCTGGAAGGCGCTCGGCGCCGCCAGCCGCTCCGACGTGGGCCTGTACACCGCGGGCGGGCGGTCGGTCATCGCCGGCAGAAGCGCAGGCGACCTGGTGCTCAGCTTCCACTTCAGCAGCTTGCCGATACCGTTGTGGGGTGGGAGCCGGGTGCCATCGAGGTTGCGATATCGCCCCCCCTCGAGCCACGTCGACCCCGCGGTCGGTGGGGCCCGCGTCTCGTCGTCCTCGCTCATGAGGCGTCCTGCAGCCCGCGCATCAACTGCGCGTAGAAGCGCACCATGGCGCCGTAGTCGGCTTCCGAGATGCGCTCGTCCGTCCCGTGGATTCGGTCCGTGTCGCCCGCGGTCAGGCGCAGCGGCGCGAAGCGCAGGATCTGGTCGGACACCGCGGCATAGTGGCGCGCGTCGGTCATGGCCACCACCAGGAAGGGCACCGTGATCACCTCCGGAAAGACCCGCGCGATGGCTCGCTGCACCGTGGCGAAGGCGGGGCCGTCTGGATCGGTGACGAAGGCGCGCTCTGCGCTGACCGACTCGATCAGCTCGACCTCGACCTGGGGATCGCCGATCACCTGGCGCGCGCGCGCCAACACCTGCTCGTGGGTGGCGCCGGGCAGCAGGCGGAAGTTGATGGTCGCCGTCGCCTGCTTCGGCAGAACGTTGGCCTTGGGGCCACCGCTCAGCATCGTCACCGCGGTCGTCGTACGCATCTGGGCGGCAGTCTTGGGTGTTGCGCCGTAGCGCGCGCGCACCAGGGATCCGAAGAGCCATCGGTTGCGCAGCACCAGGCGCGCGCCGAAGGGGAGCTCGGGCGCCAGCCAGTCCATGAAGGCCGCGGCCGCAGGCGTGATGCGTAGCGGGAACGGGTTCGCCTCGAGCAGGGCGACCGCCCGCCCCACGCGACCCGCGGCGGTGTGCGGCGGTGGCATCGATCCGTGGCCGCCCACGTCGCGCGCGGTGAGGCGCACGTTGATGGCGTCCTTCTCGGCGATGCCCACCAGCGCGACCGGCCCCGGCGCGCCGGGCACGAGGCCGTCGGTGATGACGCCGCCCTCGTCGATCACCAGCGCCGCCCTGACGCCCTGCTCTGCCAGGTAGGCGGCGATCTGGCGCGCCCCCTGCCCGCGGGTCTCCTCGTCGTGGCCGAACGCGAACATCAGCGTTCGGCGGGGCGTGAAGCCCTCGCTGCGCAGCGCGCTCGCCGCCTCGAGCAGCGCCATCAGCGAGGCCTTGTCGTCCAGCGCGCCTCGCCCCCAGATCAAGCCATCCGCTCGCACGCCGCCGAAGGGTGGGTGCGTCCACGTCTGCGGTGCCTCGACCGGGACCACGTCGGCGTGAGCCAAGAACAACGCCGGCGGCAGCGTCGGATCGCTGCCCTTCCACGTATAGAGCGCGCCCAGCGGGAAGTCGCGACGCTCCAGCGCCCGCACGCCGGGCAGCCGATCGGCGAGCATGTCGTGAAGCTCGGCGAAGGCGCCGCCGCCGCTGTCGGTGACGGTGCGCAGGCGCACGACCGCGCTCAGGCGTTCGCAGGCGGCGTCGAGCTCGAAGGCTGGCAACGAGTCGGCCGGCGGTGCCGTGATCTGGCGCGACGTGGCGGTCATTCCCCGCGCGACCAGGACCGCGACCAGCACGGCCAGCGCCGCTCCCAACCACCGCAGCGCACGCTTCATCGACGTCCCCCTCTTGGCCGGGACGGTGTAGCACGGCGCGACGACCAGGGAACACCGCGGCCGCGACGGGGTCCTTGCCGCAGCGTAGAGATCGTCAGGACGCCCGAGGCGTAGTACACCGGTCGTCAGCTTGCCACGGAGGAATCCCTGATGCGTGGGTGGATGATCATGGCGGCGCTCTGCGTCGCGGGGGCGGCGTACGCCGAAGACGACGCGCCGTCGGAGCAGGTTCGGATGTCGCTCGAGCGCTACGCGCGCCTCATGGCGACGGCTCAGCGCGCCGGGGCCGGTGCGGTGAGCTGGACCCGCGGGTCGGTCACGGTCGAGCTGCCCGACACCGTGGGCGAGCCGGCCCGCGTGCAGGTCGAGGCGCGCATCGACGCCCACGGCGACGGGGTGGTCGAGGTGCCCCTGCTGCCCGGCGAGGCGGTGCTCGAGGCGGCTCAGATCGGGGGCCGCGAGGTGACCCTCATCCGCGCCGGCGGTGCCCACGTCGCCCTCACCACCCCGGGATCGAGTCAGGCGGTCAGCCTGCGCTACCTGGTGCCCACGGCGATCGACGCCGAGGGCGCGCCCTTCGCCATGGTGCCCCTGCCCCCGATGCCCGGCGCCGAGCTGACCGCGCGCGGCGGCGACAGTCCGACCGTGTGGCCGGGCACGGGCGGCAACCGCGGCGGGGACAGCATCACGGTGGCCCTGCCGGCGACGCCCGCGGTGCTCGTCCGGTGGTCGCGGGCGAGCTCGGGCCACGCTGTGCGTCGCGTCGACTACCGCCTCGCGCCCGACGAGGGGGACGACGGCGTCGACGTAGTGGCCCGCTTCGATGTCCAGGTCAAGGGTCGCCACGCTCAGGTCCGGCTGGCCGGCTCGGCGACCCCGCTGGTCGATCTCAAGGGCAACGACAAGCCCATCACCAGCCGCGTCACGGACGACTGGCACGTGGCCGAGGTCGAGGGCCCGGGGCGCGTGCTGATCGAGGCGCGCTTCAAGCTGCCCATCGATCGCTCCCACGGCCAGCCGCAGGTCACGATCCAGCCCGACGGCGCGCCCATCGCGCGCGTGGAGATCACGGTGCCCGGCAAGCGCGAGATCGTGTTCGATCCCGCCGTGCCGCTGAACACCACGGTGACGGGGCAGGGCGAGAAGGCCTCCACCACCGCCATCGGCCACCTGCCGCCTCTCGACGAGGTCGCGCTGCGCTGGACCGAGGCCCGCGCCGCGCCCGAGTCGACGGTGCGCGTCAACACCGACACCTGGCAGCTCCTGACCCTGCAGGAGGGCGTGCTGCGCTCGCGCGTGGTCATCGACTACGACGTGATCTACGGCAAGCTGAAGGAGCTGCCCATCGCGCTCCCCGAGAACGTGGTGCCCTTCAAGGTCGAGGGCGAGGGCATCGAGGACTGGCGCATCTTCCCGGCCACCGACACCGAGCCCCGTCACCTGCGGGTGGTGCTCGGTCGCGAGCTCGAGGGCAAGCTGCGTGTCGAGGTGCAGCTCGAGACCTCGGTGGCGCCCACCGAGGGCACCCCCGTCTCGCTGCCCCTCGTGCGCCCCATCGACGCCGCACGCGAGCTCGGCGTGGTGGCCCTGTTCGACGGCAACAAGGTGGGCTTCGCGCCGATCGAGGCGGCCAGCTACACCAAGGTGGGCCAGGACGCGCTGCCGGTCGACATCCGCACGGGGCTGCAGGACAAGGTCAACCAAGCCTTCAAGCACATCGGCGCGCCCGGGCCGCTGAACACGACGGTCGCCACCGCGAAGGCGCGGGAGGTGCGCTTCGACGCGCACGTCGACACGCTGTACCTGGTGCGCGAGGGCGCGCTCACCGGCCAGGCCTCGGTGCTCGTCGAGCTCAAGAGCGGGCGCCGCGACAGCCTCGTCGTGTCCTTGCCCGAGGGTGTCGCCGAGCCCCGCATCACCGCACCCAGCCTGAACAAGGTGGAGCCGGCGCCGGCCGACTTCGACGCCGGGCCGGGGCGAAAGGCCTACGCGGTGAGCTTCACCCAGGCGCTCGAGGGGGCCATCCAGCTCGACGTGGAGTTCGAGCTGCTGCTGAAGAAGGATCTGGGCGCGATGCCGCTGCCCGGCATCCAGGTGCACGGCGCCGAGGTCGAGAGCGGGGCCTTCGGCATCGCGGCCGAGACGGGCATGGAGGTCACCGCCGGCGAGGGCAAGGATCTGCGCAAGGTCAACGCCATCGAGCTGCCCAAGTCGGTGCGGCTGCGGAGCGATCTCGAGGTCGCCCTGGGCTACACCTTTGCCCACGTGCCCTGGTCGTTGGAGCTGACGGTCAAGCGGCACCGGACGGTCGAGACGCTCAACGCGGTGGCCAACCAGGTGTGGCTCGAGACCAACGTCCTCGAGAGCGGCAACATCGTCACGCGCGCCACCTACGCCGTGCAGAACGACGAGAAGCAGTTCCTGCGCCTGAAGCTGCCGGCCGAGGCCAAGGTGCTGCGCGTGGCGGCGGGCGACCGCAAGGTGAAGGCGGTCGAGGACGAGGCGGGGGCGGTCGCCATCCCGCTCGCCAAGAACGCGCTGACGATCGTGGACGTGAGCTACGAGACGCGGCGCGACCGGCTGGGGATCGTGGGCGCGCTGGACCTGGTCGCGCCCGACGCGGACGTGCGGACGAGTGACATCCAGTGGCGGGTACGCACGCCGGCGCGGCGGCCGATTTTCCGGGTGTCGACCGACCTGACCGAGGCCGAACCCTTTACCTGGCGCGAGCGGGGGGATGACTTCGCGGAGTCCGCGCTGCCCGTCGAGCCCGACAGCGAGACGCGCCTGTTCACCTACGCGGTGCTGGACAGCGACGAGCCTCCGCTGGCGGCCACCCTGCGCTTCGCGGCCGCGCCGGATCGGGACACGGAGCCCTGGTTCGCGTTCTTCGGGGTGCTCTGCCTGGCGGGCGTGACCTTCCGGCGGGCGAGGAGGGTGCCGTTTCAGGCCGCCGACGCCGTGGGGCTGGCCCTGGGCATCGGGCTGCTCGTCTTCGTGTCGGCCATGTGGAAGTTCGACGAGGCCGAGGCGCTGGTGGCGGTCGTGCTGCTGCTGGCCGTGGGCTGGTACGGACGCCGGAAGGCGCGGCAGGCCGCCGGCGGGCCGGAGCCGAGCGATGCCGAGACGTGATCCGCCGTGGATCGCGGCGCTGGCGTTGGGACTGGCGCTGACGGGCTGCGGGCGCTCGGAGGATCAGGCGGGCGCCGAAGCGCCGCCGACCTCCGCGGAGGCGCCCGCGCCGACGTCGGCCAGCTCGAAGGCGGAGGCCTGGGACGACCGGAACGACGATCCTTCCGAGCACAGCGGCGATCCGTCGAAGGGGCTCGTGGACCGGCTGGAGCGCTTGGGCAATCGGCAGGGCCCGTCCGGCGGCCAGGAGGTGGGCCGGCGGCAGCTGGGCGTCCAGGGAGAGGTGGGCAAGCTCGGGCGCGGCGAAGGCAGTGACGGTCCCAGTGGCGCCGACGCCCGGTTTGCGGTCCGGGCGCCGAGGGCGCGCGCGCCGAAGCCCGCGCCGTCCGCTGGTCCTGCGGCCCACGCGATGGGGGGGGGCGGGTGCGGCCGC
>CALBMW010000716.1 GCA_937896275.1 uncultured Myxococcales bacterium | reverse complement strand
AGTGCTTCTCGGGGTGTGCCGACGACGCGTGTTACGAGGAGTGCTTCGGCAGCACCAGCGCCCAGGGCCAGGCGCTCTACCAGGCGGCCGGCGAGTGCGTGCAAGCAAACTGCCCCAACCAGGATCAGGCCTGCGTCGAGGCCGAGTGTGGCGCCGAGGTCGAGGCCTGCCTCGCCGACGCTGGCGGCGGCCCCGGTCCTGGCCCCGGCCCGGGTGGCGGCGCCCCGTTCTCGGCGGCGTCCTGCGAGGATCTCATCGTCTGCTTCAACGTCTGTGACTTCGACGGCTTCGGCGCAAGCTGCCCCGACGACTGCTACGCGGAGGCCGCCCCCGCGGCGACCGCGACCTACGACGCCATCGAGGCCTGCGGCGAGCAGAACATGTGTCAGGAGCAGGCCTGCTACGACGCCAACTGCAGCGCTCAGCTCAACGCCTGCCTGCCGCCCGGCAACCTGAGCTGCAGCGCGGTGCTGGGCTGCGCCGAGCAGGCGCAGGACTCGCGGGCATACGTCACCTGCTTCTTCGACGCGACCGACGCCGCCAATGGCGTGCTCGACACGCTGTTCGGGTGCCTCGACACCAACGCGTGCGAGGCCGTCGACTGTCCGGCCTGCGCCCAGCCCCTCGCCGCCTGCGAGGCCGACCGCTGAGCCGGAGCTCCTCGAGCGCCGCCCGTTCGGCGCCCGTCCCCCTCGCGTGAGCCGCCCTTGACCCTGCTCGCATCGTCCACCCTGCTGGGTCCGGCCCGCCGCCTGCGGGCGCGCCTGCCGACTTGGCTGCAGCCCCTCCTCACGCGGCAGTTCGTCAAGTTCTGCTCGGTCGGCGCGAGCGGGGTGGTCGTGAACCTGGGCTGCCTCTGGCTGTTCCAGCGTCTCGGCCTGCGCAGCTCGTTCGCCTCGGCTTGGGCGATCGAGGTCTCGATCTTGTCGAACTTCGTGGTCAACGAGCTCTGGACCTTCCGCGAGCACCGCCACGCGGGATCGCCGGGCGGTCGCGCGGTCCGCTTCCAGCTCGTGTCGCTGGTCGGGGCCGCCCTTCAATGGCTGGTCTTCCTGGCCGGCAACGTGGGCTGGCTCTGGCTGCGCGACGGCGGCGAGGCCGTGGCGACCTACTTCGCGGGCTCCGAGGACGCTTGGCGCCGCTACCTGCTGCGGCCCGTGACGAGCCCCCCCGCGGTCGGCATCGGCACCTACGTCGCCCAGCTGATCGGCATCGGGGTGGCGACGGGCTGGAACTTCCTCGCCAACTTCCGATGGACCTGGCGGGCCCGCCACTCCGGGGAGTGATCGGGCGCAGGGCGTCGATCGTCACCGGGCCGTCGCCGCCGGGATCGGCCCGCGTCGAGGGTCGCGAGGCGCAGCATGATGCCCGGACGCCTCGTCAGTAGTGGGGCGGCGGCTCCCCCCCGTCGCCGATGCCCTGATCGACGTGAGATCGCAGCGCGTTCAGATCGCGACCGAGGCGGTCGATGATCGCCTGCTGACTCTGGAGCACGTCGCTGAGCTCGTTGAGCAGGCGCTCCTGCTGCATGAATCGGATCTCGAGCTCGGTCACGCGCACGGGCAGCGAGGCGGGGTCGGGGGTGTCACGGGTGCTCATCGGCTTCCTCCGCGGCGCGGCTCGACCGGGTCGGTGCGCCGCCCTTATCATGCGCGCACTCAGCGCGGAGGGGCATCATGCGCACGTCAGGGTTCGGGCGCCAGGGAACGTGGGTCATCACGGGCGTCGGCCTGTCGCTGGCCGTCGGTTGCGCAGGCAGCGACGGCGGCGATGGCGTGGACGCCGCGGCGGCGGGCGCGGCGGGCGCCGGCGGAGAGGAGGCGGGCGTG
>CALBMW010000715.1 GCA_937896275.1 uncultured Myxococcales bacterium | reverse complement strand
CGTCGCCGGGGCTGCCGTCGCCCGAGCCGCCGTCGCCCAGGTCACCGTCTCCGGCGCCACCGTCTCCGTGGCCGCCATCGACCGAGCCGCCATCGACCGAGCCGCCATCGACCGCGCCGCCATCGACCGCGCCGCCATCGACCGCGCCGCCGACCTCCGGGCCGGAGCCCACCGCCTCCACGTCGGACGCGCCGACGTCCCGATGACCCGCGGTTGGCATGCCGTCCTGCGCGAGCTGAGCGTCCGCGGCGCCGTCGGCGGGCGACGCTGCGTCCAAGGCTGGCCCCCCGCCACCCGCGTCGTCGCAGCCCGGCGCCGCGACGGCCAGGACCATCACGAACCCGACGCGCGTGAGAATGGGTGCTCGGTGCACGACGCTCAGGGGGCGGCGGGCGGCTCGGGCGGCGCGGCGGACGACTCGGCCGCCCCCTCGACCGGTTCGGGCACGCCGTCCGGCATCCCGTCGCGCGGGCCGGAGTCGAACAGGATGGTGCCGCCCATCTCGTGCAGGTGTTTGGGGTGCAGCACGCGCTCCACGCCCTTCACGTCGGTGCGAATGCCCATCGACCACGCCGCCAACTCAGAGCAGTAGAAGCGGTCCGCGTCCGGCATGCCCACGATGCCCGAGAAGTCATACCCGTGCCCCACCTGGCTGCGCGCCTTCGCCACCGCCTCGGCTCCGCGCTCCGCCGTCCACCCCGCCGGCCGGATGAGCCGCACGCGATGCGTCTCGCCCACGAGCTTGGCGAGCGAGGTGATGACGACCCCCTGCCCCACCGCCTCGATCACCTCACCGCGGCTCAGGTCGACGACCGCCGCGTGCGACAGATCGCTGTTGGTGGCGAGGGCGATCACATCGTCGCCGGGGTGGTACGTGCGCATCACGAGCCACATGCCATCCCCGCCGAATCGATCGATGGCGCTGAGCCATGAGCGCGTCTCGAGTTCGAACTCTGGCCCCTCTTTTCGCACCAGGCCCTCGGTGCCGGCCGAGCAGCCGACCCCCGCCACCAGCGCCACGCTCGCGACCGTGACCGTCCGCCAGCTCATGATGACTCGCCGTATGCTCACTCGCCGCTCTCCCCTGGCCGCGGCAGATCGCCCGAGCGATCCGAAGGCAGCCGATATCGTTCACGAATCGCCTCGCGCGCCGCCCACACCTCCGAGGCCTCGAAGACCAGCACCGCCCCCGTGTTCAGCCCGACCCGCACCGTCCCCGAGGCCTGATCGAGCGCCCTCACCAGCGCCGCCAGATCGGGCACCGACTTGCCGTTCACGGTCTCGACCAGCCGATCGTCGTAACGCTCGTAGCCCGCGTTGATCGAGTCGGCGAGCACCTCGGACAGCACGATGGCCTCCCGCCGGTCGGGGCTCCGCAGCGCCTCGTAGTACAGCGTCACCAACTCGCGCGGCGCGCTCGCCAGCTTCTGCCAGGTGCGCAGGTAGTCGAGCGTCAGCGGTTGGAACACCAGGCCGGCCCACTCGAACCACGTCGGTCGAACGTCATAGCGGTCGCGCGCGACCAGCGACGCGTCCCCCGCCAGCGTCAGGCGCATCCGCCGCGGCTTGCCACCGCGCACCACGTCGACCACCAGCGTGTCGCCGACGTGGTGCGTGCTGAGCGCCACCGTCAGGCTCGTGCGCAGGCGACCGGCGTAAGAGACGGTGCCGTTGCTTGCCACCGGCAGCCCACCGATGGCGACGATCACGTCGTCCACCCGCAGGCGGCGCCAGCAGGAGCTCGCGTAGGCCACCTCGACCACCCGCACGCCGTGCTGGTCGGGCGAGAGCCCCAGCGAGCCGCGCAGCGTCGGGTTCTCGAGCGTCTGCAGGCGCAGCCCCAGGGCCGGCGCGCCGAGGGAGCGACCGGCGGCCACCGCGTCCAGGAAGCGCTGGATGACCAGCGTCGGCACCAGATGGCCGATATTCTCGCCGTCCCGCCGCTTCTGGAACGCGATGCCGACGAGGCGACCATCGGCCTGGTAGGCGGGCCCGCCGCTGTTGCCGGGGTTGATGGCGGCGTCGACGGTGATGGCGAGCTGGCGCTGATGGCTGTGGGTGTAGGGCTGCACCTCGATGCGCGAGACGACGCCCTGCGTGTAGCTGATCTCCTCGCCGCCGATGGGGAAGCCCACGACCGTAACCTGGTCGCGCACGCGCGGCAGATCGCCCAGCTCGACCGGCTCGACGTCCGTCCAGAAGGCGTCGTCCTCGACGGTGAGCAAGGCCAGATCCGCGTCATGCCCGGCCGCGACCACGCGGGCGACGCACTTCTCGGGATCGTTGGCCTTCTGCACCTGAACGAAGGTGGCGTCGGCGACGACGTGGGCCCCCGTCAGGATTCGGCGACCCGCGATGGCCACCCCCGAGCCGGTGCTGCTCTGCGTCGCGAGCGTCTGCCAGGGGCAGTCGTAGTCCGGCGGCTGCGTGGTGGCGAAGACCTTGACGACCTGATTCGGCGGAAGATGGACGGGCATGCGCGGACAGTGGGCCGCGGCCGGGTTTCGCGTCAAGCTTCGAGCGCTCGCCGCCGTCGGCCACCCGCTCAGCTCGACGCGCTGGTATAGAAGCGCAGGGCAAACCGGAAGAACGCCCGCGACGCCGCGAACAGCAGCAGCGCCAGCAGCACCGAGCCGACGATCCAGGCCGGCTGCCCGCGTCCGATGAAGGTCTCGGCGGGCACCGTCGTGAGGAAGGCCACCGGCACCACGAGCGTGAAGAACACCCGGTAGGCCGCGGGATAGGCCGACATGGGATAACGCCCGGCCGCCACCAGGGCCTTGAGCACCTCGGTGACGTTGTGGATCTTCACGAACCAGATGCTCATCGTCGCCAGCACGAACCACAGGCTGTAGAGGATCACGCAGGACGCCACGGTGGGCACCAGCGCCAGCAGCGCCTGCGTCGGGCTCACGGACAGCCGCACCCCCGCCCAGATCACCAGCCCCAGGCCCAGCAGCACGTCGGGCAGCCCCCACGGCGAGAAGTCGCGCGTCGACAGCCACAGCTGCGCGTCCACCGGCTTGAGGAGCACGAAGTCGAGCGTCCCCATGCGCACGTGGCGCACGATGCGCCCCAGGTTGGGCACCAGCAGCGTCGACGTCAGGCCGTCGAGCAGCGTGAAGACGCCCAGCACCACCAGCGCCTGGAGCCAACTCCAACCGGCGAAGCGATCGGTGTCGCCGAAGAAGAGCGAGAGCCCGAACAGCGCGCCCAGGAGCCCGCCCGCGCTGCTCAGCACCGCGAGCGCGAAGTTGACGCGGTACTCCATCTCGCCGGCGACGGCGGTGCTCCAGAAGAGCCCGATCAGGCGCGCCAGCCGTCTCATCAGGCGCCCATCCCCGAGTAGCGTCGCAGGCCCCTCCGCCAGAGCCAGCGGTTGAGGACGGCGAAGCACACGAACCAGCCCGTGAGCACCAGCGCCGCTCGCCCGACGTCCACCGGGAAGGCCGGGCTGTCGAGGAAGGCCGCAGTCGGCATGTACACCAGATACGGAAAGGGCGTCAGCTCGGCGAAGGTGCGCACGGACGGCGGGAAGAGAGTCAGCGGCGCCATCAGCCCGGACAGGAAGATGTAGAACAGAAACCAGAGTTGCTGCAGCGCGCTCGCCCGCTCGCTCCAAAACGCGACCATCGCCAGGGTGTATTGGACCGCGAAGCGCGTCATGAAGGCCCCCGCGGTGAGCGCCAACCCGGTCGCCAGGGCCGCCGGCCGCGGCAACCACACGGCCTCGGGGTAGAGCAGCGCGAACAGCCCCACCAGCGCCACCAAAAAGGGCAGCCGCGCCAGGCGCTCGGCGACGTGCTCCGTGAAGTCGTGCCAGCCCGGGTCGATGGGCTGCAGCAGCCGCTGGGACAGGCGCCCCTCGACCACCGCGGCCTCGAAGTTGTAGATGACCCAGACGGCGGTGGCCTGACGGACGAGCCATAAGACAATGAAATAGCGAGCAAAATCGATGGGTTGCAGCGCCATCGGCCGGGACGCGGCGGTCTGCATCCAGACGCCCATCAGGATCAGAGGCAGCGAGCCCGAGAGCATCCAGAGCACCAGCTCCGCGCGGTACTCGAGCATCTCGTCGTAGTGCACGCCGAGCAGCGCGACGACACGACGCAGCCGGCCGGGGCGGGCGTCGATCACGCGGCTGGCGGGTGCGTCGGCGGCGCCGCGGACCCCTCGAAGCGGCCGTCGAAGAGGCGGCCGATGATCTGCTCGATGGGTGGATCCGACACCCGCAGATCGTGCACCGGGAGCGTCTCGAGCGCGCGCGCGACGACTTGCGTCAACGCGTCACGCGGCACCAGCCAGCGCACCACGCGCCCCTCGAAGGTGTCGATCTCGGCGACGGCCGCGAGGACCTCTCGCTCGACCGGGTGCTCGAGCTCGACCTCGACCTCGCGATAGGGCGCGAAGCGTTCGACCAGGTCGGCCAGGGCGCCGTCGTAGACCAGCGCCCCGTCGTGGACGAGCAACACCCGCTCGCAGAGCGCCGTGATGTCGGCCATGTAGTGGCTCGTCAGCAGGATCGTCGCGCCCACCTCGGCGTTGTACTCGCGCAAGAAGGCGCGCACGGCCGTCTGAGCGTTGACGTCGAGGCCGAGCGTCGGCTCGTCGAGGAAGACGATCGACGGCCGATGCAGCAGCGCCGCGAGCAGCTCGGCCTTCATGCGTTGGCCGAGCGAGAGCTTGCGCACCGGCTGCGCCAGCACGTCGCCGATGCTCAGCATCTCGGCCAGCCGATCGATGCGGGGGCGCACCTCGGCCGGGGGGATGCGATAGACGGCCGCGTTGATGCGGAGCGAATCGAGCGTTGGCAGATCCCAGATGAGCTGCTGCTTCTGACCCATCACCAGCGTGATGTCCTCGAGGAAGCGCGCGGCGCGGCGGAAGGGATCGTGGCCGGCCACGCGGACGCTGCCCGCGGTGGGGTGCACCAGCCCGGTGAGCATCTTGAGCGTCGTGGTCTTGCCGGCGCCGTTGGGGCCGAGGAAGCCGACGATCTCACCGGGCGCGATGTCGAACGAGACCGACTTGACCGCCTCGATCACGCGATGCTTGCGGCGCACGAAGTGGCGCAGCGTGCCCAGGACGCCGGGGTCCTTGTCGGCCACGCGGTAGTGCTTGGTGAGGCGGTCGACCACGATGACCGGATCGCCCGCGGCGGTGGGGCGCTGACTCACGGCGTGCGAGGGGGGCGGGTGGGCGGCACGGGCGCCATTGGACGCGCGGCGGGGGGCGCGGTCAAGGGGGGCGAATCTCGGCGCGTGGCGTCAGTTCGACGCGACCCCGGGGCGACCGATGGTCAGCTCGGCGATCGCGTCCTGAAAGCGGATGCGCGCCATCATCAGCGCCTCCTGGTGGTCGACCACGCCGAGGGTCGTGCCCTGCAGGCGGTCGGCCATCTCGGCCAGCTTGCCCTCGAGGTGCCGCTTGAGCTTGTCGCCGGCGCGGGCGTGGGCCAGGGCGTGCACCTGGGCGGTCAGCTGGTCGCTGCGCTCCCGGAACTGACGCGCCTGGGCCTGCAGGGCGGCGATGCGCTCGACCTCGGCGGCCATCGTGTCGTGCAGCGTGAGCAGATCTTCGGCCGCTTGCGCGAAGGCCGGGTCCTCGCCACGGCGCGCCTCGCGGTCGGCGACGTGCTCGCGCAGCAGGTCGACGCCGGCGGGCGTGCGCAGATCGACGGTGCGCTCGAGCGGCGTCG
>CALBMW010000714.1 GCA_937896275.1 uncultured Myxococcales bacterium | reverse complement strand
GCCCCGCCGCCGGCACCCGAGCCGCCGCCCACGCCGCCGCCCGCCAAACGGCGCTTCGTCGAGGGTGAGCTGGCCAGCGTCGGCACCATCGGCCTGATTCCCTGGGAGAACCGCGTCGGCGTCCGGCTCGGCCTCGAGCGCGTCGGCGAGACGTTCTTCGGCGCGGTCACCCCGTCGGTGAACTACACCGGAACCCTCCTGGACGAGCGCCTCTCGATGAGCTTCGGCGTGCCCCTGCGGTGGGAGGTGTTCGACGCCCGCACCGACGTCCGTTTCGACCACGCCGGGCGTTTCCGCACCGAGGACTGGGACAGCCCGCGCGACTACGCCCAGGTGATCCGCGCCATCACCTTCGGCGGCAAGGAGCAGCGCCGCTACATCGACATCAACGCGTTCAAGGCCAGCTCCATCGGCCATGGCACGGTGATGAAGCGTTATAACCCGCACCTCGACCTCAACCGCCCCCGCGTGGGCGCTCAGGTCGACGGCTTCTCGGACGTGGGCGGCCTGGAGCTCTTCCTCAACGACATCACCGGCCCGGACGTGCTCGGCGCGCTCGTCTTCCTCAAGCCCCTCAGCCTCATCGACCGCGACAACTACGTGCTGCGCTCGTTCTCGATCGGCGGCGTGCTGGTGACCGACATCGACGCGCCCCTGCGGAACCACGTCGACGTGAACGACGCGGACGACGACGGTCGGCGCGAGACCGAGCTGCTCATCGACCAGGACACCTTCCGGCCGGTCTACGAGAGCACGATCGTCGTCGCCTACGGCACCAGCGTTGAGATCAAGCTGGTCGACACCGGTCACGTGGACTGGAAGACCTACGGCGACTGGTCCTTCCTCGAGTCGGGCGTGCCCACCGAGCAGACCACCGACGTCGCGCACACCATCCCCACCAAGGACGTCCGCAGCGACGGGTTCACCTTCGGGCACTTGCTGCGCATCAACCTGGGCGAAGAGACCGTCCACGCGCTGCGCTTGCGCCTGGAGTACCGCAACCACGCCCCCAACTACGTGCCCAGCTACTTCGACGCGCTCTACGAGGTGCAGCGCGTGCAGTACGGGCCCGGGCGCGAGGGCACGCCCGACGACCTCGCCAACGGCACCAAGGTGCAGCAGGTGCTGGGCCGCGACGCCGACGGTCCACGGGCCCACGGCGGCTACTTCGAGCTCAGCTGGCGAGTGGGCGACGTCTTCGCGACCGCGGTGGGGCTGCAGGTCGACGGATCGGTGCCCGACGACGGGCTGTTCGTCCACCTCGAGGTGCCCTTCCTGAGCGACTGGCAGTTCATGGCGACCTACCTGCGGACGACCGCCGACGGAGCAGGCGAGCTGTTCGAGCTGGGTCTGGGCGAGAACGACGTCTTCATCGCAGAGACACGCTACGGCGTGACGGACTGGTTCCACCTGAGCCTCGAGGCGTTGACTCCGTTCGGCATCGGGCCCGAGAGCCTGTTCCGCAACACCTTGCAGGTGAACCTGGCCGCCGAGCTGGGCTTCCCCTACTGAGCCGTGCATTGAACCCTGGATGGGCGGGATTCGCCCGCGCGCGAAGAGCGCTCACGAACCGCCGAGGTCGACCGATGAGACACCGCCCCCTCCGCCGCTCGCCCAGCCACTGGCTGCCGTGGCGCTGGCTGCCGTGGCTCCGGCTGCCGTGGCTCGCGCTGGTGTGGCTCGCGCTGGGGCTGTCGGGCTGCGGGCTGCTGGACGCCGCGACCGACGTGCCCTTTGGCGCCGGGGCGATCCCCCGTATCGAGCAGCCGCTGGCGTGGCCCGATCCCGACGATCTGGTCGAGTCCCCCGATCCCGCCCCGACCGGCTATCCCGAGAGCCTCGACGGCGCCACCTTGGCCCACCTCGTCGGCGCGATGGCGACCGCCGGCCGCTGTCAGGCGATCACCGAGTCCGACGGAAACGGGGTCCTGACGAACCTCCGCACGACCATGACCGCCTGCGGCCTCGCGGGGCGCTGCACGTCCACCTGCCCCGCGGACTTCGAGGGTCTTCGGGTCGAGATCGAGGCCGATCTCGAGCTCATCAGCGCCGCCGACGCCGCCAAGATCAAGGGGCGGCTGGCGTCGGCCGATGCCTCCTCGATCGTCCAGGTGCGGCTGCGCTTCTTCGAGCTCGGCCCCTACGAAGGGGCGTCGGACGATCCGGTGCGCGTGTCCGATCGCCTCAGCGCGTTCACGTTCGGCCTGCGCGACAGCTCGGGTGGGGCACTCGATCTGGTCGACCTGCACCACCTGGCCGACATCCGCCCCGAGACCCCGCGGCGCTTCGACCTGGATCGTCGGTCGCCGCTGACGAAGCGCCTCAAGGAGGCGGTGCTGTCGGGCGACGCGGTGCGCCTGGGGCTGCACCTCGAGGTGCGTGTCCCCTCGCCGTCGCTCTACCAGATGCGGCTGCGTCCGGCGGGCGTGCTCATCGACGTGCAGCCGGAGCTCGTGATCAGCGTCCTCGACGTCGCCTCGAGCGCGCTGTGAGGGGGCTCGCCGTGAGGGGGCTCGCCGTGAGGGGGCTCGCCGTGAGGGCGCTCGTGCCGGGGCTCGTGCTGGCCACGCTCGGCGCGGGCTGCAGCGAGCTGTTCGACGTCGAGAACGACGCCGGCATCGACGCGGCGCTGCCCGATCAGGGGCCCTACAACGGTGGCCGGCTGAGGCAGGCCTGCAACCCCAATCGGCCGTGCCGTGCGGGGCTGACCTGCATCGAGGGCAACTGCGCGGCGACGGCCGGGCAGGTCGAGGGCGCCGCCTGCCTCATCGACGCGGAGTGCGCCGACGAGATGGCCTGCGGGTGGGCGGGCCTGTGCGCCCCACGCGCGGTGTCGGCCGAGGGCGAAGGCTGCAGCGGCAACGCCGAGTGCGAGGCGGGTCGGATCTGCGTCCTCGAGGGCGGCACGGCGGGCAACTGCATGGACGCCTCGCCCTTCGGGGTCGACGTCGACCGCCCCTGTCAGCGCATCGCCGACTGCGCCGCGGGCCTGGTGTGCTCAGCCGACCGCGGCACGTGCCAGGCGGGCAGCCTTCTGTTGAACCCCGACGTCTTCCCGGGCGTGCCGTGCCCGGACGAGTCGGGCCTGCCGTTCGGCGTCCGCCAGGCGCTGCCCGACGGGGCGCCCGACTTCTACGCCCACCCCTTCCCCAGCGACGCCCGCCGCGCGGACGGGCACCTCGATCTGAGCGATCACCCGGTGCCCGGGCGGGCCCTGCTGGCGGTCGATCCGCTGGCCGAGGTCATCGAGATGATCGAGGCGGACAACGACGGTTGGGCCTTGATGCCGGGCATCTTCTTCCGGTTCACGCGCCCCGTCGACGAGACCTCGCTGACCGCGGATCGCGTGCTGCTGATCAACCTGGGCACCGGCGAGCGCCACCCGATCCTCTGGCGCTTCGTGGCGGATCGGGACAAGTACATCTGCGCCAACCGGCTCTACGTTCACCCGCGCTGGGGCGATCCCCTCGAGCCGAACACGGCCTACGCGGCGCTGATTCTGAACGATGTTCGAAGCGCCGCCCGGGAGACGCCCGAGGCGCTCGACGCCTTGACAGTGCTGCTGGGCCCCGACGCGCCCTCGGACCAGGCGTCGTGGGCCGTCTGGGACACCTTCGCGCCGCTGCGCGCGCGGCTCGGCGCCGGGGGCGAGCTCACGGCCGATCGGATCGCGGGCGCGACCGTGTTCACCACCGGCGATCCCGCCGCCGCCGGGGCCCGGGCCAAGGCCTCGGTGGCCGCGCTCGCCCCGCCCGTCGTGCAGGGCACCCCCGTGATCTGCGAGGCGGGCGCGCGCTCGCCTTGCGCCACCCAGGGCCGCTTGCCGGCCGGCCAGGTCGATCCGCGCGGCTGCCCCGCCCAGCCCACGAGCGGCTACCGCGAGGTTCACTTCCGTGTCGAGGTGCCGGTGCTGCAGGCGGGCCGCCGCCCCTACACCGAGCGGGGCGGCGAGCTCGTGCCCGAGGGCGACGGCTACGCGGTGCTGGCCTCGGAGTCACTGTGCGTCTCGTTGTCGCTGCCGGACGGCGATCCGCCCGCCGACGGTTGGCCGCTCGTGCTCTACGGGCACGGCACCGGCGGCAACTTCCGCACCGGCGTCACCCGCCTCGGCGCGGCCCTGGCCGGGCTGACCGACGACGGCGTGGCGCACCCCGTGGCGCTGCTGGGCTTCGATCAGCCGATGCACGGCCCGCGGCAGGGCGACCCCGGCGGCCAGCCCCCGGGGCCGCTCTTCTTCAACGCCAGCAACCCGAGGGCTTCCAAGGGGAACGTGATTCAGGGCGCCGCCGACCTCTTCGCCCTCGAGCGCTTCGTGCGCGACGGCCGCCTCGACGTGCCGGGTCTGGGCGCGGTGCCCTTCGACGCGGGCAACCTGTTCTACCGGGGCCACTCCCAGGGCGGCACCCACGGCCCGATCTTCCTGCCCTACAGTGACGGCGTGCGCGCGGCCGCGCTCAGCGGGACGGCGGGCTCGCTCGTCTTCGGCCTGCTCGGCAAGACCAAGCCCTACGACTCCACCGTGGGTCTGCGCCTGATGCTCCAGCAGCTTCAGGTCGACGAGACCTCGCCTCCGCTCCACCTGTTCCAGCTCGCCTTCGAGCCGACCGACGCCCTGGTCTATGGGCCCCTGTTCTATGCGCGGCCGGCGGGCGCGCCCAAGCACGTCCTGCAGATCTATGGGCGCGGGGACCACTTCACGCCCGACGTGGGGCAGCGCGCCTTCGCCGCGGCGACCGGGTTGACGCTGCTGCTGCCCGAGGACCGTCCGGCGGACTTCGATCTCATCGAGGATCTCGAGGTGAGGCGGTCCGTCCCACCGTTGGCGGGCAACCGGATGATCGAGGGCGTGGGCTACACCGCGGCCGTGGTCGAGTTCGATCCCGACGTGTCCTATGACGGGCACTTCGTCGCCCAGCAGCACCCCGATGCGGTCGCGGCGTTGTTGGGCTTCCTGACGGATCTGGTCGCCGGCCGCACGCCGCGCCTCGACTGAGGCGAGACGTCGCTCAGGTGCCCACGCCGCCATCCCCGTCGGCGTCGACGCCCCCGCCCGCAGCGTCCATTGCAGCGTCCATTGCAGCGTCCATTGCAGCATCCATTGCAGGGTCCATCGAAGCGTCCATCGGCCCGACCGCGGCGCCGCTGCCCGTCCCGCTGACGCCGCTCCCGGCCCCGCTCCCCGCCCCGCTGCCGTAGCCGCCGGGCCCGGGCGGG
>CALBMW010000713.1 GCA_937896275.1 uncultured Myxococcales bacterium | reverse complement strand
CCGACGAGATCGCCGCCCTCGAGGCCGCGCCCGTCTTCGGGGCCGAGGAGCTCGACGCCCTCGACGCCACACGCGCCGAGGTGCCACCCCTGCCTCGCCTGGCCCCGCTGCCGCGCATCGAGCGGGACGGTCAGGTGCACGACGGTCAGCCGCACGACGCCGACCTCGTCGCGCGCAACGCCATGACCGGGCTCATCGGGGCGCTGGCCGACGAGGAGGGGGACGACCCCGACACGATGACCACCGGGCGCGAGGTCACGGGCGGGTCGCGTGGCGCGACGGGCGACGATGCCCTCTTCGATCAGCCGCTGGCGGACGCCGACGCCCTGGACTTCCTGGGCGCCGAGCGGCCCCGAGCCCGCGCGGAGGACCCAGGGCGCGCGGTCATCGCGCAGAAGCTGCGCAAGAGCCGCGGCGAGGACACCAAGACGGCCTGGCCCCTGACCGACGATCCCGACGTGGCGGCGGCCGTGTCCGTGCTCGAGACCGCCGACCGCGTCGAGGCGCGCGCCGAGGGTGCCTACGCGCTGGGTCAGCGCTACGAGGCGCTCGGCGATCGCCCCGCCGCCGTGCAGGCCTTCCGCGCGGTGCTGGCCTACCAGGCGGGCTCGGCGCGGGCGATCGGCCGGCTCGAGGCGCTCTATCGCGCCGCCCTCGACTGGCGTGGTCTGGCGGGCATCCTGTTGGGTGAGGTCGCGCGCACGGGCGACCGGCCCCGCAAGCGTGCGCTGCTGCTCGAGGTCGCGCGGCTGGAGGCGGGGCCGCTCGACGCCACCCACGCCGCCGTGGAGCGATACCGCGAGGCCTTGGCGCTGGGCCCGCCCGATCCCACCGTCGTGGCCGAGTTGGCGGCCCTGCTGAAGCGCGCGCGCCGCTGGGAGGACTACGTCGAGCTGCTGCGCGCGCACGGGCTGGACGATCCCGACCGCGTGTCGCCCGACGAGGCCCTGGCCCTGGGCCGGGTGCACCTGTACGAGCGCAACGACGCCGCCCGCGCCGTGCCCTACGTGGTGCGCGCCGCCCGCGCCCTGCCCGATCGCGTGGACGTCGCCGCCGATCTGGCCGAGGCCCGCGCCGCGCTGGGCGAGGTAGACCGGGCCGTGGCCCTGCTCGAGCAGGCCATCGCCGCCACCGATCCGGACCACGCCCCCGCGCGCAACATGCTGCGCCTGCGCCTCGCGCGCCTGCTCGAGGAGCACGCGCAGGACACCGCGCGCGCCCGCCGCGTCTATCGCGATGCGCTCGACGAGGGCCTGGACGATCCGACGGTGCTCGACCGCGTCGACCGGCTCGCCATCGCCGCCCAGGATTGGGAGACGCTGCGGCTGGTCGTCGAGCGCTCCATCGACGCCGCCCGACGCGCCGGCGCGCCCGCCGCAGATTTGCGCGACCTGCACCGCCGGCTGGGCCACCACCTTCAGCACCGCCTCGACCGCCCGCGTGAAGCGGCGGCGGCCTACGTCGAGGCCTTCGAGCTCGATCCGACCGACCTGCGCAGCTTCCGCACGACCGAGCAGCTGCTGACCGAGCACCCGGCCCCCGATCTCCAAATCCGCTTGTACCGCACGCTGTTACAGCACGCCCAGCCCTCGCTGCGGCGGCGCGTGGCGGTGGGCCTGCGGTTGGCGACGGCCTACGAGAGCGAGGATCGTCTCGACGAGGGGGCGACGCTGCTCGAGGCGCTGCGGCAGCAAGCGCCCGGCGACGGTGAAGTGCTCGCGACGCTCGAGCGCGTCTACCGGAAGGCCGAGCGCTGGCCCGCCCTGGTGCAGATGTACGAGCAGGGGTTGGCCGGACTGGACGAACCCGCGGCGCGCGCGGCGCTGCTGCGGCGGCTGGCCCAGGCCTACGAGGTGGGCCTGCGGGATCTGCCGGCGGCGACCGAGGTCTATCACCGGCTGCTCGCCCAAGACGCCAGCGACGGCGGCGCCCTGCGCGCCCTGGCCCGACTGCTCGAAGGCCAGCGGCGCTGGCCCGAGCTCCTCGAGATCAGCGAGCGCGAGCTCGCCCTCACGCCCGGCGTGCGCCAGCAGTCCTACATCTACTTCCGGATGGGCAGCCTCTACGAGACCCAGCTGGGTGACCTCGAGGCGGCCAGCCGCGCGTACAGCCGGGCCCTGGAGCTCGACGCCCGCTGCTTCCCCGCGCTGCACGGCTTGCGAGAGATCGCCGTCAACGCCGGTCACTGGGCGACCGTGGTGGAGTACCTGCGCCGCGAGCTCGACCTGTGGGACGAGCCGCGCGAGCGCGCCTCGGTCCTGTCGCGCATCGCCGAGATCCACGAGAAGCGGATGCGCGACCGACCACGAGCCCTCGACTACTACCGGCAAGCCATCGCGGTGTGGCCCACCTGCCTGCCCGCAGCGCGCGCGCTGGCCGATCGTGCCTTCAGCGAGGGCCGCTACGAGGAGGCCCACGGCCACTTCCAGGTGCTGACCCAGCAGAACCTGGACAAGATGCCGCACAAGCTGCGGGCCGAGCTGCTCTACAAGCGCGGCGTGGTGGCGACCGCGCTGGGCCGACAGCTCGAGGCCATCGAGTGTCTCAAGCTGGCGCTCGAGCTGGACAGCGATCACAACGACGCGCTGCACGCCCTGGTGCGCGCCTACGCCGGCCAGCCCCGCGACGAGGGCTTCGCCGACATGATGCTGCGCCTGGACGGGGCCTACGAAGGACACGCCCGCGCCGGCCGCCCCGACGAACAGGCCCGCATCGACATCCTCCGCGGCTACGCGGCCGAGCAGGCGCTGGATCTGGCGCAGGCCGCCGCCCACTACGCCCGCGCCATCGAGCTGCGGCCCGACGCCCTGTCGGTCGTGCGCCCGCTGGTCGACCTGTTCACCAAGCAGCGCCGCTGGGCCGACGCCACCGCCGCGCTGCGCCGCTTCACGGATCGTCACGCGGCCGACGGGCGACCGGTGGGCGAGGCTCGTGCCCTCTACGTCGAGGCGCTGATGCTCGAGGGGGCGCTGTGGGTGGACGGCGCCGTGCAGCCGGGCAAGGCGATCGATTGCTTCGAACGCGTGCTGGCGGTGGAGCCCCATGACGAGCGGGCGCTGTTCCAGAGGGCGCAGTGCCAATACCTGCAGCGACGCTACGAGGACGCGCGCGACACCATGCGCCGCCTGCTGGCCGACGCCCCGGTGCTGCACGCGCACGACCGCGCCCTCTACACCTTCTACCTGGGCCGTGTGCTGCAGGAGGGCCTCCACGATCCCCACGCCGCCGAGGTGCTCTTCCGGCAGGCCTTGGAGCTGGATCCGCACTGCGCCTCGGCGCTGCTGGCCCTGTGCGCGCTGTTGGCCCTTCGCGAACGCGAGCCCGACATCGCGCCGCTGCTCGAGCGCCACGCGGCCCTGCTGCTCGACGACGTCGCCGACGCACCGACCGCCGCGCTGCGCACCTTCCTGGCGGGCCTCGCGGTGCGGCGCGGCGCCACCGACCGCGCGCGCGCCCTGTTGGCCCCGGTGGCCGAGCGGGACGGCCCCGGCGCCCGTCACGCGCGCTTCGCCCTGGTGCAGGTACACGCCGAGAGCGGCGACCACCTGGGCGCCTTGCGGCAGCTCTACCGCGCGCTCGACGAGGACGTCTGCGACCTCGACGCCCTGCGCACCATGGCGGAGCTGGTCGCCCTGCGCGGCGACGAGGAGGCCCGCTACCACGTGCTCTCGGTGCTGGAGCTCTTCGACGCGCTCGGCGACGAGGAGCTCGCCCTCTTCAAGCGCCTCGACGACCGTGCCCGCAAGGTGCGGGAGCGCGGCGGCCGCGCCGTCGGCGACGAGCACATCCACCTGCTGCTCGCGCACCCCTCGTTCCGCAGCCCGCTGGTGCCGCTGATCGGGCTGTGTGATCAGGCGCTGCGCGCCCGCTTCGCCGCGCGGGCCCGCCCGATCCTGCACCGCGCCGAGCAGGTGACCGGGCGCCGCCACCCCTTCAGCATCGAGGCCCGCGGCATCCAGACCGTGCTGGGCTACCGGGCCTTCGACCTGTACTTCCTCGAGAGCCACCCCGAGGTGGTGAGCGTGTGGCCCGGCCCGCGCCCCATCGTGGTGCTTGGGCGCGAGGCGCTGGTCGAGCCCTGTACGACGGTGCAGCGGCGCTTCCTGGTGGGGCGCGCGGCCTTCCTGTGTCGCGCCGGCCTGGCTCGCGTGCACGACCTCGGCCCCGAGCGCACGCTCGAGCTGCTGCAGCGACTCGAGGCCCTGTTCGCCCCGCGCGCCGACGAGGCGCCGCCCTCCACCCTGGTCGACGCCCTCAACGAGCGCGCCGCCGAGGCGCTCGCGGCCCTCGTCCAGGCCACGCCCACTGGCACCTTGCCCGTCGTTCACACCGGCGAGGCGGTCATCGAGGGCATCGCGCGTACCGCCGACCGCGCCGGCCTGCTCGCCTGCGGACGCCTGCGCGCCGCGGTGACCAGCCTGGCCCGCGACCGGGGTCTCGGCGCCGCGATGCCGGCCGACAGCGACCTGACATGGGCGGTCAGAAGCGGGTCGCGCCTCAGGGATCTGGTCAAGTATGCTCTCTCGGAGCAGTATCACCAGCTCCGGCAGGCGGCCGGCCTCGCCCTCGGATAGCCAGGGGCGACGCAGCCTCCGAACGAAGCGGCCCCAGACGAAGCGGCCCCAGACGAAGCGAATCGATGGCCAAGAAGTTCTTCCTGGGCACCCACACGGTGGAGGACGTCACCTTCCTGAAGGTCTCCGGCGTCGTCGACGAGGACAACACCCTCGGCGGCAGCCTCAAGCGCATCGACGGCCGGACGGTCATCGTGGATCTGAGCGAGGTCACCCGCATCAACAGCTGCGGCGTGCGCGACTGGGTCAACTGGCTCAATGACCTGGCCAGCCGTGAAAAGCGTGTGATTTTCGTACGTTGCAGCCCGTGCATCGTCAACCAGATCAACCTGGTCAACAACTTCGTGGGGGGCGGCATGGTGAAGAGCTTCTTCGCCCCCTACTACTGCGCGCGCTGCGACCGCGAGCAGCTCGAGTTGCTGCAGGTCGAGGCCTTCGCCGGCCAGGATCCGCAGTCCACGCACGATCGACTGGTGGCGCCGCCGGTGCGCGGATCCAACTGCAACGAGGTGCGCTGCGAGATGGGCTTCGACGACATCGAAGAGGCCTACTTCGCGTTCTTGCCCCGCAACGCCGGGCAGTCGGTGGACGACGCGCTCGGCGAGCACCTGCGCTCGTTGAGCCCGACCATTCAGGATCGCATCAAGCGCCTCGACTCGATGGAGAGCGGGGACGAGACCGGGCGGACGCCGATCAGCGGCATGTACTCGCCGCTGACGGTGACGACGACCGGCGTGAGCCTCGCCGGCCGCGACTCGCTCAACATCGTCCCCCCGGCCGCCGCGGCCGAGCCCGAGCAGACCGGCAGCAGGCTGACCGCGCTGCTGACCGCCGCGGCCTTGGCGCTCGTGGGGGCCATCATCGCCTACGTGGTGTTCGTGATCGGTGGCAACTGAGTCCCCCATGCAAGCGCTGATGGAACGGGTCCGCGCGCTCGGCGCGGTCTTCGTCGACGCGTGGCTGGTGGTCGATCGCGACCGCAAGCTGGTCGACTTCAACGCCCACTACCGCGCGCTCTTCAGCCGCGCGCAGGCCCGCCTGTTGCCGGGCAGCACCTGCTGTGGCCAGCTCGCGCTGGGGGTCTGCGAGGGCGGCCGCGCGTGCCTGGCGCAGCGATGCCTCCGCGAGGGCGGCAACGTTCGCTTCGATGAGATCCCCGCCTTCCTCGAGGGCGAGGCCGAGCCGCGCCAGGTCATCGCCAGCGCCGCGCCGGTGGGCACGGAAGCAGAAGGCGGCCCGCTGGCACTGATTCTGTTGCGCGACGTGTCGGACGCCGCGTCGGTGCAGCGCAAGTACCGTGACATGCTCGAGCACGAGA
Source organism: uncultured Myxococcales bacterium (assembly GCA_937896275.1). Lineage (GTDB taxonomy): Bacteria > Myxococcota_A > Bradymonadia > UBA7976 > UBA1532 > JACKDN01. The sequence continues at coordinate 3,391 of CALBMW010000713.1, read as the reverse complement.
CGCGGACCAAGGAGAAGCTGCGAGACGAGATCGCGCGCAAGACCAAGGAGCTCGTCGACACCAACCAGCAGCTCAACCGCGTGCAGAAAGAGCTGCTCACGCTGCGCAAGGGGTTGTTCGGGTAGCGATGCTGAAGGCGCTCAAGAGCCTGCCCATCAGCGTCAAGCTGATGGCCACGACGACGCTGCTCCTGCTGTTCACGGTGGGGCTGTACGGCGTGATGAACCTGCGCGATCTCAGCGCGGCGTTCGACGAGGCGCGCCTCGAGCAGCAGCAGATGCTGGAGCGCTCGGTGGCCGTGGACGCGCGCAACGTGACCGGCGCCATCGCGCGCACCTCGGGGCTGCTGATCGCCGCGACGGCCTACGGCGACATCACCGCGCTGCTCGAGAAGATGCGGGAGGGCGACGAGCGGCTGCTCTTCGTGCAGATCCACGAGGGCGACAAGGTCGTGGCCGAGGTGGGCGACGCGCCCGCGGCCCTCGCCGGGCTGGTGGCGATGCCCGACAAGAGCCCCGAGGCTCAGCCCCCCGGCGAAGCGATCGTGCTCGGTTCCCCGGAGGGCGATCCCCGGGTGCTGCGCATCACGCTCCCCTTCGGCGACGAAGGGCTGAGCGGGCGCGCCGACGCCGGCTGGTCCATCACCGACATCGCCGAGCGCACCGGGCGGATCGAGCGGCGCATCGACGAACGCAAGCGGCTGGCCACCATCAACGCGCTCTTCGTGGGCGGCATGATCGTGCTGCTGGGCGTGGTGCTGACCATCCTTCAGAGCCTGCGCATCAGTCGCCCGATCCGCGAGCTGACCGAGAGCGTCGAGCGCATCGCGCACGGCGATCTCAGCGAGCGCGCGCTGGTGGACAGCACCGACGAGATCGGCGTGCTGGGTCGCAACTTCAACTACATGGCCGAGCGGATCGGCGTGCTGCTGCGCGAGACGAAGGAGAGGGCCACCTACGAGAAGGAGATGGAGGTCGCGCGGGTCATCCAGGAGTCGCTGCTGCCGCCTTCCCAGATCATCGATCGGGGCTTCATCGAGTTCATCGGCTACTGCAAGTCGGCCAGCATCTGCGGCGGCGATTGGTGGAACTACGCCGAGATCTCGGGTGGGCGGCTGCTGATCCTCATCGGCGACGTCACCGGGCACGGCGTGTCGAGCGCGATGATCACGGCCGCCGCCAAGTCCTGCTGCGACACGCTGCGCCACGTGACCGAGGGCGAGCTGACCGTCACCTTCCTGCTCGAGGAGCTGAACAAGACCATCTACGAGGCGGCCAACCGGCGCTTCGTGATGACCTTCTTCGCGACGATCATCGATCCGGCCGCGCGCACCATCACCTTCAGCAACGCGGGCCACAACTTCCCGCTGCTGTTCCGCGCCAACCCGGCCGAGGGCGAGGCCGCGCTGGTGCCGTTGGTCACCCGTGGCAACCGACTCGGCGACGTCATGGAGTCGCGCTTCCTGGAGCGCACGGTGCCCTATGCCGCTGGGGACGTGCTGGTCTGGTACACGGACGGCCTGACCGAGGGCATGGGCAAGAACGGCGAGGAGTACAGCGAGAAGCGCTTCCGCCGCAGCATCAGCGCGGTGATCGACAAGGGGGCCGACGTCATCCTCGACCGGGTGATCCGCGACGCCGAGGCCTTCTTCGCCGACTTCGCCAACCCCGAGGACGACATCACGCTGGTGGTGGGGAAGTTCCGCGACCGACCGGCCGCGCGCGACGAGCAGTCGCCCAAGCCGCCGCCCCCGCCCCTCGCGGGCTGACCCCGACCGGCCGCCCCCGGCGTCGTTGATCTGGCGACCCCAGGCGGGCCTGATCTAGAGTCCCGCCATGCACTTGCCATCGACCGCGCTGAGACGGCTGGTCCTGCGAGCCGCGCTCTGCGGTGCGGCGAGCGGGGCGATCGCGCCAGCGCCCGCGGCGGCGCAGGGTCGCTATCAGCCCCAGGGCGCCGCCCAGCGGCACTTCGACGACGGCGAGCGGCTGCAGCAAGCGGGCGACGCGCTGCGCGAAGAGGGCGATCAGGACGGGGCGCGGGCCCGCTACCACGAGGCGGTCGAGGCCTTCACCCGGGCCATCGACGCCGATCCACGGTGGCTCGACGTCCACGCCCGACTGGGGCTGCTCTATTACGGGCTCGAGGACTGGAAGGCCGCCCTGCCGCTCCTGCGCGAGGCCCACGGGCGGGACCGTGACAACCTGGACGTCGCCTTCTGGTTGGGTCAGCACGAGCTGCGCGGCGGCAAGCAGGCCGAGGGTCTGCGCCTGCTGGAGCGGGTCGCGGCCGAGACCGACCGCTTCCCCGAGGTCTACGTGGTGCTGGGCAACCACTACTACAACCAGAAGGACTACCGGCGCGCCCAGCCCGCCTTCGAGCACTACGTCGCGCTGCGCCCGGACGCGACGACGGCGCGCGCGAAGCTGGGCAACACCTACTTCAAGCTGAAGAAGTTCGCCGAGGCGCTGGCCGAGTTCGAGGCCGTGCGCCGGACCGAGCCGGACAACCTCGGCGCGCTGGTCAACGTGGGCAACGCGCACTACCAGCTCGGTCAGTTCGACCAAGCGGTGGCGGTGCTCGAGCAGGCGCTGACGCGAGCGCCCGACCGGGCGAGCGTGCTGTTCAACCTTGCGCAGAGCCTGTTCCGCCTGGAGCGCTACGAAGAGGCCGTGGGGCACTACCGCAAGTACATCGAGCGACGGCCCAAGAGCTTCAACGGGCGGTACTTCGCGGGCAGCGCGCTGATGGAGTTGGGGCGCGACGACGAGGCGCTGAGCGCGCTGGCGGCGGCGCACGCGCTCGAGCCCAAGGTCCTGCACCCGCTCTACAAGATGGGGGTGATCCACCTGCGGGCGAAGCGATCCGAGAAGGCGGACGCGATGCTGCGCCAGGCCGCGAAGATCGCGCCCGAGGAGCCGTGGGTGCTCACGGCGTTGGGCACCGCGGCGCGGCAACGCGGCCAACTCGACGAGGCGGCCGCGCTGCAACGACGGGCCGCCGACAAGGCACCCGAGCACGCGCGACTGCACGCCAACCTGGCGGTGACGGAGTTGGCGGCCGGCCACCTCGACGCGGCGGGCGCGGCCATCGAGAGGGCGCTGCGCAGCGGGCGCGGAGACGCATGGGTCACGGCCGCGGGGGCCAGCGTGTGGGCGGCGCAGGCGCGCGACCACGCGGCGGCGGGCCGCAACGAAGCGGCTGAAGCCCTCTTGAATCAGGCCTTCGAGTTGCGCGCCTCGCCCGCCATCCAGGCCGATCGAGCGCTGGTCCGGCTGGCCCGGGGCGACGCCACCGGGGCGCGAGCCGACGCGACCGCGGCGGCCACCGAGGCGCCGACGCTCGCCGTCGCCCGCTACGCCCAGGGACGCGTCGCCCTGTCGGAGGGGGA
>CALBMW010000712.1 GCA_937896275.1 uncultured Myxococcales bacterium | reverse complement strand
CTGGGTGGGGTCCAGGCGGCCGAGGACCCTCCGCCCGTGCGTTGAAGCGCGCGGTGAGTGCGTCAACTGACGGTACGGTATTTGCTTCGCGTCGTCGCCGTTCGAGAACTGACGGAGGACACAGATGAAGCAGGCGTCTATCGCGCTCGCGATCGCGCTCTTGGCGACCGCGTGTGGCGGCGGTGACAGCGGGGATGACGGCGAGTTCATCAGCCTCGGCGAGGACGGCGGCGTCGCGTCCGATCTGCCGGCTGACGGACTCGGCGGCGTGGGTGGCGCGTCCGACGGCGCGGGCGGCGCACCGGAGGGTGAGGGTGGCGCGCCCGGGGGCATGGGCGGCGCGCCCGAGGGCATGGGCGGCGCGCCCGAGCCGGAGCCGATGGGCCTGCCGGTGCTCGGCGACGGCCTGCACACGCTGGACGCCGTGCAGATCGACGAGATTGGCAACGCCGCGGTCGACGGCCTCGCGACGCCGCGCGACCTGGCCTTCCATCCTGAGAACCCCGGCCAGCTCTGGGTGGTCAACCTCGACGACAGCTCGATGACCATCTTCTTCGGCGTGGGCACCGACGCGCAGGGGTCGCGCAAGAAGTTCGGCTTCGGCAACACCCACTTCATGGCCAAGCCGTCCTCGCTGGCCTTCGGGCAGCCGGGCTTCCTGGCGACCGCCCAGGAGGAGGACCAGCCGACGCAGCCCACCACGCCGGACGACTTCATGGGTCCGTCGCTGTGGACCAGCGATCCGGCGGTGTTCGAGGCGGGCCACGCGAGTCACATGGACATGCTGCACAACAGCCCCAACTCGGCGGGCATCGCCTGGGCCGGCTACGGGAACGCCTACTGGGTGTTCGACGGGTTCCACGCCTCGCTCAGCCTCTACGACTTTCACGGCGATCACGGGCTGGGCGGCGCCGACCACAGCGACGGCACCATGCAACGCTACGTCGCGGGCGAGGTGGGCTACGTGCAGGGCGTCCCGTCGCACTTGGCTGTCGACGGCGACCGGCTCTACGTCGCCGACACGGGCAACAACAGGGTGGCGGTGCTCGACACCACCAGCGGCCGAAACGCCGGGCCCGTCTTCCCCAACTACGACACCGCCACCGCGCAGCAGCAGCAGCGCGTCACGGGCGCCAACTTGGACACGCTGGTCGACGGCGCGGCCGTCGATGGGCTCGAGCGGCCATCGGGCCTCGAGATCGCCGGCGAGATCCTGTGGATCACGGACAACGCGACCTCGCGCATCTTCGCCTTCGACCTCGAAGGAACCCTGCTCGATTGGCTCGACCTGTCCGACGAGATCGACGCGGGCGGCCTGATGGGCATCGCGGTGGGCCCGGCGGGCGACCTGTTCGTCTGCGACGCGCTCGGCGATCGCATCCTGCGCATCCGCGCCAAGACCGCCGACGAGTGATCCGAGGTGGGCGTTGGGCGGCTCGAAGCGCCCAGGGGGGGGGGGTCAAGACTCGCTACTTGACATATAGCCGGGCGCCGGGCCGCCGCACTTCCGCTGGAGGAACTGCCTGCCTGTCGGAAGGCGGCACACACGCTCGGGCCGCGGCCGAGCGCCCCTGCCCCGGTGCGGCCCCGACCCTCTCCGTCGGGGGTCGTCCGTCGGGGGGCGCGGCAGCGGCCCCGCCCGACAGAACAGAACTTCACGAGTCGCAACCCCCTCCCTCCGGCAGCCAGAGCTCCGCTCCGACCACAGAGGGGGGCGCCAACGGTCGTGATGGCCGGGGGGCCGACGGCTGGCCCGGGCGAAGAAGTGCCTGACACCTCTCCCGGCTGCTGCCGCGAGCGGCCGGGCGGAAGAAGTGCCTGACACTTCTCGCGGCAGGCGCGGCGCCGACGTCTCGATCCTCGGCTGGGAGGCGGCTCTCGCGCCTCACCCCACGTCGGGCAGGCCCGCGTGCAGCGCGCCGAGCGCCACCACCAGCGCGGTCGCCAGCGCGAAGTACACGCCCGCCGCGAGCCACCGTTGGCGCGTCGTGACGCCGTCCTCCTCGATGTGGTGGCTTCGGGCGTCGGCCGCCGCCAGCCGCTCCATCGCCGACCTTGGCGCGCCTCGTCGACCGCGCCGCCAGGTCGCCACGCCGCGCCACACGCCGACCAGGAGGATCAACAGAGCCAAGGGGTTGGCGTGGCCGGACGAGACCAGGGTCGCCAGCGTCGCCGCCCCCATCGCGGCCAGCCCGGCGGCCCACATCAGCGGTGTCAGGGGCGCCGTCATTCGGGCGCCGTCGAGTTGCCACACCGGCACCAGGTTGAACAGGTTCATGATCAGGGCGACGTAGCCCACCGCCAGCAGCAGCTCCGCCCCGGTGCCCTGCAACGCGCGCGAGCCCGCGACGCACGCCGCCCCGCCCAGCGCACCGGCGATCGGGCCGCCTGCGCCGATCACGAAGTCCTGGAAGGTGCTGCGCGGGCGGTCCCTCAGGGCGATGAAGGCGCCCACGAAGGGGATGAAGACCGGGGCGCCCGCGCGCAGCCCTTGTTGCCGAGCCGCCGCGCCATGTCCCATCTCGTGAAGCAGAATGAGCAGCACCAGGCCCGCCGCGAAGGCCCACCCGAAGTACAGCGAGTAGACCCAGATCATCGCGAGCATCGTCCAGCCGGTGGTCACGAACTTGCCCAGCTTCAGCAGCTTGAGCCCCACCCACACGAACTTGAGCTTGCCCAGCGCGAGCAGCGCCAGCGCCTTGAACTTCCACAGCAGCAGGCCGACGACCGTGAGGCCACCGGCCGCCGCGCCCGACCGGCCGCGCGGGGGCGTCGGGCCGGGTGGGGGCGCGTCCAGGGCGCGCAATTGGTCGAGCTTGGAGGAGGGCGCGTTCACGGGCGTCGACTCACTGCACGTTGACGTGCTGTCCGGCCGGCACCCGCATCGCCGCCCCCACCGCCAGCACGACCCAGAGGATGTCGAAGATGCCGAGCAGCGATCCGAAGTTCTCGGTGATGATCGTGACCACCTGCGAGTCGAGGTACCCCAGGCTGGGGCCGCCCTGCTCGGCGACCGCTTTCGTGACGATGTGCGCGGCGATGAGGTACTTCGCCGCCACCAGCCCCACGAGCGAGCAGGCCGCCGCCACCATCGGCAGCGGGCCGCCCAGCGCGCCGCGGGCGCCCAGCTTCACCCCGACGCCGCTCAGGAAGCCGACCAGCACCGCGATGTAGCCGATCTCGACATCGGTGGCGATCGCGATGCCGCCCCAGACACTGGCGCCGAGCAAGGCCCCGATCAGGCCCCCCACGACCGCCGTGGGGATCACCGCGGAGCTCACCTGCGAGGCCTTCGTCTCGCGCTTCAGATCGTCGAGGCAGGGCAGGCAAACCGGGTGCCCGTTGGCCGTCGCCATCTGCGTCGGCGCTTGCGTCGCCCCGCAGAGCGCGCAGGCCACGTCCGCGAACGGATCGCGCTCGCTGATTCCCTCGTCCATCGGTGCCCCTTCGTGCCGTGGCGCGGCTCATCCTGAACGAGGGCCGCAGGCGGATCCAGCCGTTCGGCATCCCCAGGGGCCTCGCCACGAGATCGCTCCGCGCGCGGAGCCCGCTGCCGTGATCTCGTGGGCACGCTCCGAAAAGGGGCGCGCGCGGCCGTCCTGCGTACACTGGGCCGATGCGCGCCTCGGTCCTGCTCCTTCTGGTCGCCACCACGCTGGCCACGGGCTGCGCCACCACCGGTGGCCGCCAGCAACGGATCGCGGTCGACTCGTCGCCCCGAGGCCTCGAGGTTCGTGACGCCGAGGGCGCCGTCGTGGGGCGAACCCCGCTGGTCGTGCAGGTGCATCGCGGGCCGAACCCGGAGCTCACGATCCGTTCCCGCGGGCAGGATCACCCCGTCCCGCTGACCTGCGATCTGCGCTGGGGAACATTCCTGCTGGGCAACGCGGGGCTCGGCGCGCTCACCGCGGCGGGTTTTGGCTTCGGGCTGCCCCTGGGCATGGCGGTGGACTGGTGGACCGGCGCGGCGCACGGCTGCCCCGATCGCGCCCGCGTGGTGGTGCCCGCGCCCACGGTCAAGCCGCCCCAGTGCCGCGTGATCGGCGTCCTGCCGCCCCCCCACCCCGACTACGCCGAGCAGGACCGCATCGCTCGGGCGTGGGCGGCGTCGGTGCGCTCCGATCTGGGGCCCTGCGATCGCGTGGTGCCCACCAAGACGCTGCGGCCACTGCTCACCCGCCTCGGCCTGAACCCCGATCCGCCAGAGGTCATCGACCGCGCGCGGCTCAACCGACTGGCCTACGAGGCCGGCGTCACTCACCTGGTGCGCCTGCGCTGGGATCCGCGCGACGGCGGGACGAGCATTCGCGGTGATCTCGAGGACGTGCACACCGAGCACAGGGTGGACGCTCCCGAGGGCTTCGATCCCGCGCCTCCGCCGGACGACAGCTTCAGTTGGCGCTCGCTCTTCCGCTACCTGTCGCTGCTGCCCAACAGCGTCGCCTTCGCGCCGTCGGTCACCCAGCCCCGACCGATCGCCCGCGATGGCTTCGAGAGCGTCGACCTCGAGTACCATGCCTCGCTCCCCGCGCTGGCCACCGGCTGGACGCTCACCTCGGCCGAGCACCCCGACCAGTTCGACGCCTGGGACGCGCATTGGAAGGTGAGCCCGTCGGCGGGGCTGGGCGTGCTCGACGTCACGTGGACGGCCCACGCCACCGAGGGCGGTGTCGATCTGGCGTCGCGCAGCACCACCTGGTTCATCCGCGGTTACGCCGAGCTCGGCGGCGTCATCCACACGCCGGGCGGTGCCCTCGATCTGTCGCTGCTGCTGGGCGGCGTGGGGGTCTACCAGGAGGAGCTCGGCACCGAGGCGTCCGCCTTCACGGGACGCTTCGAGAGCGGCGCCGCGCTGACCTACACCGCGTTCATGGGCGAGCGTCTGTTCATGCGGCTGGCGGGCGCGGCCTTCCAGACGCGCAACCCGACCATCGACCACCCTGCTTTTCAGGTCAGCGAGTACCCCGTCGCCACGCTGGCACTGGGCTACTACCTGCCCGAGACCCGGTGGTGGCTGCGCTCGGCCTTCGAGTGAGGGGGGCTCGGGCGCCGCGCCGCGGCCTACCCGTCGAGGGGCGCGTCGTGCTGCTCGCGGCGACCGCTCAGCGCGCCCGAATGATGCGCGTCGTGAAGCTCTCGCCCCCCCGATCATCGCGGATGATCGCGTAGAGCGTCGCGTCGCTGCCGGGCGTCACGGGGGCGGTGATGCCGGTCACGAAGTCGGTCCGGTCGCCGAGGGCGCTGCGGCTGTGCAGCTCGGTGGCGCCGACGTCGAGCCCCTCGGTGACCCAGAACTTGATCTCGAAGGTCTCGGTCAGCACGCGGTAGCCGGGCACCTCGCCGGCGCCGGTGGGGAAGGTGACCACCGGGTAGGTCTGCTCGATGGCCTCACGGTCGAAGAGGGGCTCGAGCTCCACGCGGCGGCCGGCGGCGAGCTCGACCACCTCGCCGTCCACGGTCGTCTCGACGTCGCCGATGCGCACGGCGTCGAGCATGGGGTTCTGGTTGGGCAGCTTGGGGGGCGGTGGGTCCTGGCCCTCGCCCCGCGGCACGAAGGGCACGTTGTAGGTCACGAGCTTGGCCACGCGGTCGGGCGGGAAGCCGGCCTGCTCGACACGCGCGACGAGCATCACGTAGAGCCCGCCGAAGCCTCGGTAGGCGTCCTCGGCCAGCCATGTGTTGAGCTGCGCGGCGGTGGGGGCGAAGTCGACGCCGAAGGTGCCGGGGGGGGCCGTGAGCGTACCCAGGGGCAGGGTCGTGCCCTCGGGATCGCAGCGACGGTCGTCGGTGACGAGGCAGGCCTCGATGCTCACGTTCATCGGCACCGCGGGGGCCTTGGGGTTGACCACCAGCCACGTGACGCGGCTCGGTGAGGGATCGGCGGTGACCTTGACCACCAGGCCCAGGTCGCTGCCGTCCGCGACGATCACGAAGATCTCCGGCGGCTCGGCGGTGGCCGCGAGGGGGCGCAGATCGAGCACCACCTCCTCCGACTCGAAGTCGGCGCAGCCCAACAGCGGGCCCGCAACGACGGCGGCGACGACCAGCGGCAGCAGGGCGCGCGTCAGGGCCATCTCAGAACCTCCCACGCACGCCGAAGCTCGGCAGGACCGGCAGCCCGCGCACCTTCGCCGACTCGCGGAAGCGGTAGTCGTAGGTCGTGAACTCGGGGTTCTCGGCGTTGTAGACGTTCTGCAAATCCAGGAACGCGGCGAGCTCCCAGGCCGCGAAGATCCACGTTCGCTCGATGCGCAGGTCGAGCTGATGGAACAGGGGCTGTCGCCGCGTCGAGGCGTCCCCCACCGTCCCCCGGTAGGTCGCGAAGTCGGCGTCGTAGGTGGCGTCGACGATGGGCGTGTCCGGGTTGCCCGATCCCAGGCGGAAGCGCAGGCCGGTCTCCCAGTTGGCGGGCCACTTGTAGCTGGCGATCAACGCCAGGTTGTGGGGCTGATCGAGGGCCGCGTCGCCCCCGTCGCCCTGGCCGCCGTCGGCCTCGCTGTGCGCCAGCGTGTAGCTGATCCAGCCGTACAGGCGGTCGGTGACCTCGTGCTTGAGCAGGATCTCGACGCCGTAGCTGCGACCCTCGCCGACGTTCGCGAAGCGCGTGGGCGTGACGCTCGCGAAGGTGCCGCTCTCGCCCGAGACGCTGACGTCGTCGGTGCGCTCGGCGAGGTCGTGACGCAGCGCGAGGTAACCCTCGACGTCCAGCTTCAGCGCCTCGGTGAGCTGCCACTCGAAGCCGGCGCCGTAGTGCTCGGCCCACTCGAGGCTCAGGTCCGGGTTGCCGAACTCCTCGTCCAGCCGCCACTCGGGCGGGGCCTGGCTGAAGATGCCGGCGCCGGCCTTGAGCGTCCAGGCGTCGTTCACCGCCCACCGCACGTTGACGCGCGGATCGGCGAACAGCCGGTTCTGATCGCTGAAGCGGTAGTAGTCCGTGCGCACGCCCGGGATGAGCGTGACCGGGCCGCTCAGGGGGCGCCACTCGAGCTCGGCGTAGATCGCGGCGCCGTTGAGCAGGAAGGTGCGCTCCAGCTCGTCCGTCTCGCGCGCGCCGAAGCCGGCGCCGGGGTAGCTGCGGTAGTTGCTGG
>CALBMW010000711.1 GCA_937896275.1 uncultured Myxococcales bacterium | reverse complement strand
CGGCCGGGCACCGCCGGCACCTCGGTGAGAAGTGGGCGGCACCTCGGCCGGCACCGGCACCTCGGCCGGCACCTCGGCCGGCACCTCGGCCGGGCAGCACCTCGGCCGGGCACCGCACCTCGGCCGGGCACCTCGGGCACCTCGAGCGAGGCGGCGCTTGACGCCGCCGAGGGTCGCCGGGACGCTCGGTCACGCGACGGCTCCGTGCCCAAGTCGGGCGGGCGCAGGCGAGCGAAGACCCTTTATTCGTACGGGTGTGGGGCGCGTCGCCGCGTGATCGCCCCGAGAAACGTTTGACAGGTTCCGACGGCTCTGATTGGCTGCGCATGACCGTCAACTTAATTGGGCGGCCAGTTAACTTCAGTCGATCGGATTGAGCCGCATGGACACCAAGGAGACGATCCTCGCCGCCGCTGATCAGGTGTTCGGCGAGGTCGGCTACGACGCCGCGACGACCCGCGAGATCGCCGAGTCCTGCGGTGTGAACAAGGCGCTCATCCACTACCACTTCAAGAACAAGGAGGGCCTGCTCGCGGCCGTCCTCGATCGCTACTACGACCGGCTGGGGGCCGAGGTCGCCGGCGCGCTGGGCGGCGCGGCGACCCTGCGCGACAAGCTGGTGCGCCTCGTCGACGCCTACGCCGACTTCCTCGGCCAGAACCTGCGCTTCTGCCGAATCGTGCAGCGCGAGGCCTCGGGGGGGATGCACGCCGACAAGATCCGCGACCGGATGGTGCCGATCTTCGAGTTGGGCCGCGCGGCCCTCGTGGCCGAGTATCCCGCCTCGGCCACCGGCGATCTGGCCGCCGAGCACCTGCTGATCTCGGTCTACGGTCTGATCGTCACCTGGTTCACCTACGGCGACGTCATCGCGCCCCTGCTGGGCTCGGCGCCGGCCGCGAAGCGCCAGTTGACCGCGCGCAAGCGGCACGTCCGCCGCATCGTGACGCTGCTCCTCGACGCCCTCGAGCGTCCCGCGGCCCCCACACGCTCAGCCGGCGAGATCGGCGGGTGAACGCCACGCCGCCCACACACGCCTGCGCCCGCATCCAGCGGATCCGGGACCGCTACCAGCGAGGCGCCGCGCAGATCTCCATCGAGCGCGCCCGCTACTACACCCAGAGCTGGCAGGCGACCGAAGGCACCGGACTCGCGCCGGCGATCCGCGTCGCCCGGGCCATGGCCCACGTCTATGCCCGGATGACCCACCACCTCGACCCCGACGACCGCATCGCGGGACACTGGACCGAGCACCCGCTGGGCGTGCCGGTCGACATCGAGCGCGGCGTCTTCAACGGCGTGCTGGCGGCCGAGCTGAGCCGCGCGACCATGGCGACCCAGCGCGTCCGGGCCGCCACCGGCAGCCTCTGGTACCTGGCGCGGAGGGGCCGCCTCGGCGCCCTGCTTCGTGATCAACGTCAGGCGCGCCGGGGGGGGGGCGCGGCCCTGGATCTCGGCCTGCGCACGATGAGCGAGCGGGCCGTCAATCCCTTCGACATCGACCCCGGCGACCGCCGCGAGCTGACGCGCGAGCTGCTGCCCTACTGGCGCGGCCGCTGCATGGTCGACCGCCTCGAGCGCGAGATGGAGCACGCCGGGCTGCGCTCCGAGGACATGCGCGAGCTGGCCAAGGCTCTGCCGGGCAACACCTCGCGCCAGGTCATGATGTTGTCGACCTGCGCCACGGTGGCGACCATCCAGGGCCACCTCATCCTGGACTACGACACCGTCCTGCGGCGCGGCCTGGACGGCATGATCGCGGATCTGGCGCCCGAGCTCGAACGCCCCGGCCTGTCGGCGCCGCAGCGAGATGCCCTGACATCGTTCCAGATCGCCCTCGACGGCGTGCGCGTCTTCGCCACCCGGCTCGCCCGGCGCATCGCCGACGAGATCGCGGCCCGGGGCGACCCCGACGGCACGCTGGGCGCCCTGCTCGCCACCTGCACCCGCGTACCACGAGCGCCGGCCACGACCTTGCGCGAAGCGGTCCAGTCGATCTGGACGGTGAAGACAGCCGTCGAGCTGGCCCACCCCATCAACCTGCACTGCTTCGGCCGCCTCGATCAGCAACTCCACCCCTTCTACGCCGCCGATCTGGCGGCCGGGCGCACCACCCCCGCCGAGGCCAGTGAGCTGCTCGAGGAGCTGCTGCTCAAGATCATGGCGCAGAACCTGCGGCCCGAGTCGAACGTCCTCAGCCGCTTCTATCACCGCTTCTTCGGCTCCTCACCCGTCACCCTCGGCGGGGTCGACGCCGAGGGCCGCGACGCCTCCAACGCGCTGACCGAGCTCTTCCTGCGGGCCGCGCACACCTCGCGAGCCATCACCAACATCTCGCTGCGCGTCGCCCCCGACACACCCGACGCGCTCCTGCTCACGGTCGCCGAGCTCCTCGCGCAGGGCACGTCGAGCTTCTCGCTCTTCAACGATCCCTTGAACAGGGACGCCATGGAGCGGCGCGGCTTCGCGCCCGAGCACGCCCTCGATTACGCGGTGATGGGCTGCGTCGAGACGACCTGCCCCGGACGCACCGGAGGCATGAGCGCCAACGCCCTCCTGCTGGCGCGGGTGCTCGACGTGACGCTGCGCAACGGCGACGCGCGCACCCTGGCCGGCCCGCTGCGCGACGAGGGGCTCCGCACCGGCGAGCTGGCGTCCTTCATCGACTTCGAGGCCCTCGTCCAGGCCTTCCTCGCCCAGGCGCGCCACTTCGTGGGCCGGCTGGTGGCGGGCTCGAACCTGCGCGACCGCGTCTTCGCCGGGCACCTGCCGGCCCCGCACATCTCGGCCTTCACCCTCGGCTGCGTGGCCAAGGCCGCCGACGTCACATGCGGCGGCGGCGAGTACGACCTGTCGGGCATCTCGATGATCAACTCGATCGCCAACCTCACCGACTCGCTCTACGTCATCAAGAAGCTGGTCTTCGAGCAGCGGCGGGTGGATCTGCCCACCCTCCTGGCGGCGGTGGACGCCAACTTCGTCGGCCACGCGGACCTCGAGCATGCCATCCGCGCGCTGCCGGGCAAGTGGGGCAACGGCGCGGCCGAGACCGACGCCCTGGCCGCCCGCCTCATGGGCGAACTCAGCGCGATGACCACCGCACACCGGTCCTTCAAGGGTGGCCCTTTCGTCACCTATGCCATCAGCATGACCACTCACACCATCGACGGGCGGCTGTCGCTCGCCTCGCCCGACGGTCGCCGGGCCGCCACCCCCTATGCCGCGAGCGCCAACCCCGCCAACGTCGAGCGGGCCGGGATCACCGGCGTCCTGCGCTCGGTGGCCGCGCTGCCCGGCGCCGAGCTGATGGGCTGCGCCGTCAACGCCCGCTTCCACCCCAGCGCCATCGGCCACCACCCCGCGGCGCGCGCCCGGTGGGTGGCCCTGCTGCGCACCTACTTCGAGCTGGGGGGTCCCCAACTGCAGCCCACGGTGGCCAGCGCCGAGGTCCTGCGCGCGGCCCGACGCCAGCCCGAGGCGCACCGGGATCTCATCGTCAAGGTGGGCGGCTACAGCACCTACTTCGTCGACCTCGGCGCCGAGATCCAAGACGAGATCATCGCGCGGACGGAGCACGTATGACGGCCCCCGATGCCACCACGGGCGTGGTGTTCGACGTACAGCCCTATGCGCTGTACGACGGACCGGGCATCCGCACGACGGTCTTCCTCAAGGGCTGCCCGCTGCGCTGCTTCTGGTGCCACAACCCCGAGTCCTGGCAGGCGCCGCCACAGATGGGCTGGACGGCCGCGCGCTGTCGGGGCGACGGCGCGTGCGTGCGCGCCTGTCCGAACGGCGCCCTGGCTTGGCGCGACGGGCGCATGACACGCGAGCCGGCGGCCTGCCTGACCTGCGCATCCTGCGTCGCGGCCTGCCCGAACTTCGCCCACGAGCGCCTCGGGCGGCGCATGACGGCCACGGACGTGGCGGCCGAGGCGCTCGCCGATCGTGCCTTCTTCGAGCGATCGGGGGGCGGCGTGACCGTCACCGGCGGGGAGCCCACCCGCCAGCCGCGCTTCCTCCTCGCCCTGCTGGCGCGGCTGCGCGCCCAGGGCTGCCACACGGCGCTGGAGTCGTGCGGCCACTTCCCGACGACGCTGGTCGAGCCCCTGGCGGCGCTGGTCGATCTGTTCCTGTTCGACCTCAAGCACATCGATCCCGACGCCCACCGCGCGGCCACCGGCGTCGACAACCGCCTGATCCTCAACAACTTTTCCGCAATCCTGGCGCGCGCCGGAGCACAGCGCGTGGTGCCACGCATCCCGCTGGTGCCGGGCTTCAACACCGATGACGACACCGTGCTGGGGCTGTTGGCGCTCCTCGCCGACCGGGGCTACCGGGGCGAGGTGCACCTGATGCCGCACCACGGCCTGGCCCGCGGCAAGTACGAGCGCATCGGCCGCGGGGCCGACTTCCGCGCGGTGCCGGCGCTGTCGGCCGCCGCGTTGGCGCGCATCTGCGACCTGGTCGACGACCGGGGCTTCGTGGCGGTGCCTCATGGCTGAGCGCGTGCCCGCCCACCGACCCACCGGCGGCCTGGCCCTGGTCACCGGCGCCGACGGCCTGCTCGGCGCCAACGTGACGCGGGCGCTGCGGGCGCACGGCCAGGACGTCCGCGCGATGGTGCAGCCGGGCAGCCGGGCCACCACCCTCGACGGGCTGGACGTCGAGATCGCCCGCGCCGATCTGCGCGACCCGGCGGCCGTGACGGCGGCGATCTCCGGGATCGACGTGATCGTGCACTGCGCGGCCCTCGCCGATCCGCGGGCGAGCGCGGCGCTCCTGCATGCGGTGAACGTGCTCGGGACCCGGAACGTGCTGGACGCGGCCCTCGCCAAGGGGGCGCGTCGGCTGATCCACGTCGGCTCGGCGAGCAGCCTCGGTTTCGGCCCGGCGGGGCGCCCGGGCACCGAGGAGGATGACTTCCCGCCGGCCTACCGCGACTTCGCCTACGCCCTGTCGAAGCACCGGGCGATGGCGCTGGTCGAGCGGTGCGTGGCCGAGCGGGGCCTCGACGCGCTGACCGTCGCGCCGACCTTCATGCTCGGCGCACACGACAGCCGGCCGAGCTCGGGCGAGTTGGTGCTCCGCTTCGTCCGGGGCGGGATGCCCCTCGTGTCGCCCGGCGGGCGCAGCTTCGTCCACGTGAGCGACGTCGCCGAGGCCATCGTGGCCGCCCTGGACCGAGGGCGGGCCGGCCGGCGCTACCTCCTGGCGGGCCACAACCTGAGCTATCGCGCGTTCTTCACCGAGCTGGCCGGGATCGTGGGCAAGGCGCCGCCCATCGCCACCCTGCCCGCCGCCGTGGTGCGCGGGGTCGGCTGGGGGGGCAGCGCGTTCGAGCGACTGACCGGGCGCCCCGTGGCGCTCGACCGCTCGCTTGCCGGCCTGGCTTGCCAGCACGCCTGGTACAGCCCCGCGCGAGCCATCGCCGAGCTCGGCATGAAGCAGACCCCGCTGCGAACAGCCCTGACCGACTGCCTCGCGGGGCTCCGGCGGCATGGCCACCTGCCCGGTTCCGGGGAGCTCTCGGCCGTCAGCCCTCAGCCCCGTGGCCGCCCCCGCGCGCCGCGGGCCCGTCGAGGGCCGAACGCTGGACACCTGAACGCCAGCACGACCAAGGACCAGGCGGGCAGAGAGGAGCGCTCATGACCGATCTCACCGGAAAGACCGCCCTCGTCACCGGCGCCAGCCGGGGCGTGGGCTACGCCACCGCGGTCCACCTCGCGGCGCGCGGCGCGCGGGTCGTCATCAGCGCCCGCGGCGTCGAGCGGCTCGAGTCGTCCCGGCGCGCGCTCGAGGCGGCCGGCGCGCAGGTCGTGGCCATCGCCGGCGACGTAGGCCACTGGCCCGACGCCCAGCGCATGGTCGACGCGGCCGTCGATCGCTTCGGCGGCCTGGACATCCTCATCAACAACGCCGGCGTCTCGATCCGCGGCCGCTTCGCCGATCTGGCGCCCACGACCTGTGAGCGCGTGCTGCGGACCAACCTGTTCGGGGCGGTCTACCCGACCCGTGCGGCCATCGAGCACATCATCGCCGCGCGCGGCCACGTCATCTTCGTGTCCAGCATCGCGGGCATCTTCGGCCTGCCCGGCGCCTCGGTGTACTGCGCGAGCAAGGGGGCGCTGACGGAGTTGGCCGGCTCGCTGCGGTTGGAGCTGGGCCCGGCCGGGGTTCACGTCGGCGTCGTCCACCTCGGCTTCACCGAGCACGACCCCGAGAAGCGCCTGCTCGCCGCCGACGGCGCGCCGCTGCTGCCCGACCGGCCCGCCCACCAAACGCAGGCCGAGGCCGCCGCGCGCATCGTATCGGCGATCGATCGGCGGCAGCGCCAAGTGACGCTCACGGCCATGGGCAAGCTGGGCCGCCTCGCCCACAGCCTCTCGCCGCGGCTGGTCGAGTGGACCATCGGCCGCGCCCTTTCGAGCGACTGGAGAGTGTTTCAACAGTTCTCGTAGCGGCTCTGGTAGCGGGTCTCGTGGCGGGCCTCACCGCGCGTGGGGCCGGGAGAACGGAGGTCGAGAGATGGGTTTCGTCAAGACAACCGAGGAACTGCAGCGCTACTACGGGCAGCGGGTGCGGGTGTTCCCCGAGGCCCGGATGATGGGCGTGATGTTCGGCGCCGACGCCGATCTGACCCGCGCCCTGCTGCCCCCGGCGCTGGAGCAGGCCGCCGTGCCCGGGGGGCTCCTGTTCATCGCCGAGTACGGCGAGACGAACCTCGGACCGGGCTACCGTGAGGCCGCCCTGTTCCTGCGGTGTCGCTACCGGGGCGCGCCCGGCAACTACTGCCTGGCCATGCCCATCGACCGGCATAGGTGTCGCCCGGCATAGGTGTCGCCCACTTCTTTCGGCGCGGACCTCCGGCATAGGTGTCGCCCACTTCTTTTGGCGCCTTCCGGCACAGGTGTCGCCCGGCACAGGTGTCGCCCACTTCTTTCGGCGCGGACGTCGTTTTCCTGCACGACCTTGCGCGCCTTCCGGCACAGGTGTCGCCGGCTTCCGGCACAGGTGTCGCCGGCTTCCGGCACAGGTGTCGCCCACTTCTTTTGGCGCGGACGTCGTTTTCGTGCACGACCTCGCGCC
>CALBMW010000710.1 GCA_937896275.1 uncultured Myxococcales bacterium | reverse complement strand
CAGCGTGCCGGTCGTCCCCAACGCCCCGCGGTGCTGCCCGGGTCTGGCGTCCATCCCCTGCGGCGGCCCGGACGCGGACGGCCAATGCGGACCCTGCGTCGGCGCGAGCGTCTGCGCGCGCTGCGGCGACGGGGCCTGCGGCGTCGGCGAGAACGTGTGCAACTGCCCGGACGACTGCCTCACCGGCTGCCAAGCGCCGGCCGACTGCCTCGGCAACTTCTGGAACATCCGGTGTGTGGGGCACTGGTCCTGCCTGCGCGGGACCTGTGACGAGACCTGCGACAACGTCGGCTGCGGTGACGGCGCGTGCTCGCGCGAGGCCGGCGAGTCCTCGTCCTCGTGCTTCCCGGACTGCGATTGAGCTCGCCGCGGCCGCCCGGCGCGCGGCCATGAGCGTCGCCCGCGCGCACGCACCGCCGGGCGAGGGCCTGGGCGCGGCTACTGCTCGCCCAGGCAGTTGACGGGCGTGAACGTCAGGCGCTCGGCGGCGAAGCTGGCGTCGAGGCACGCCGCCTCCTCGCCCTCGGGCGTCTGGCAGCCGTAGGCCAGCGACTCACCCCCGCCGAACATCTCGAGGTAGGTCAACAGGTTGCGGTAGCTGCCCGGACAGCCGCCGCAGCCGTCGGCCACGTCGTCCGTGGTCACGCACTGCTCCGAGAAGGCGTTGGGGGCCGTCGCGCACGTGCAGATCTTGCCGAGAGCGCTCTTGGGCAGTCCGGCGCCGAAGACCTTGCCCTCGAGGATGTGACCGCAGTCGCCGTCGGTCGAGGCGCTGAGCAGCACGTTGCGGATGGGGATGGTGTGGGGCACCGCGAGCTCGGGCGCGCAGTTCTTGGGCACGTAGCCGCTGGGCTCATCGCTGTTGACCGCGCCCGCGTACACGTTGATGCCGGCCGGGGTGTCCTGGCAGAGACCGCAGCCGTCGCGGCGCAGGACGAAGGGCACCTCCGTGGCCGGCAAGAGGCAGTAGGTGCCGTCATGGGCCTCGTTGCGCGCGGCGTTGAGCACGCGAATGTTCAACACGTCGCCCTCGACGGCGGTCACCTCGATGAGGATGTTCAGCTCGGCGCGGGTGATGTCGGCCGCCCACAGCGCGTTGAGCAGGGGTCGCAACGGGTGGTTGCGGCCATCGAGCTTGTCGACCTTGAGCTCGGTGAAGCGATACCAGTCGCCGACGCTCGGGCAGTCCCCGCAGCCAGGGTGGCCGGCAGCCGAGCAGTGCGGCGCGCCACCGTCAGCGGCGCCGCCGTCACCCACCGGCGCCTGGGCGTCGACCACCGCCATATCCACGGCCGTGCTGGCCTGGGGAAGGTTGTTGGGCGAGTCGTCGACCTCGCTCTCACAGCCCGCGAAGAGCGCCGCCACCATCACGAGCCGGAGCCCGCGGCCAATCGTCATGTGTCGCCTCCAAGCGAAGCACGCCCAGAGCGGCGCCGATGGAGTTTGCACGGGCGCGGCCAATCGTTCAAAACATCTGCACCACGCAACGAAGATGGAGGTCTGCGGTGGACACGCGCCAAGCGGTGACAGTGCTGGGGTTGGGGCTTCTGGGGTCGAACCTGGTGTGGGGCCCGGCGGCCCACGCCGGCGGCCTCGAGGTGCCCGACCGCGGTGCCCGCGCCGTGGGGCGTGGTGGGGCCTTCGTGGCCAAGGCCGACGACGGCACGGCGGTGGACTACAACCCCGGCGCCCTGTCCAAGCAGCGCGGGCTGCACCTGACCTACGACCACGATCTGCTGTGGTCCCACGCGACCTTCACCCGGGCGCCGAGTGACATCCCCTCGTCGATCGATCCCGCGAGCTACGGTGTCGATCCCCTCGCGCCCGTGGAGAACGAGCAGCCGCTCTTCCCGTTCGGCATCTTCCTGGCCGCCAGCCACGACTTCGGCCTCGAAGACTGGACCTTCGCGTTCTCGGTCTACGGCCCCCACGCCTCGGGCGCGCAGAAGTATTCGGTCAAGGGCGGGCAGCGCTACATGCTGACCGAGATCGAGGCCTTGATGGCCTATATCGGACCCTCGGTGGCCTGGGGCACCGACACCTTCGGGGTCGGCGCGACGCTGCAATACGTCGTGATGCCCAAGATGAAGTACAGCCTCGTGATCGACGGGCAGCCGGGCGGCGATCTGAACCCCTACGTCAGCAGCTCGGATGTCGAGGCGACCCTCGACCTGCACGACTATTTCGCCTACAGCGCCATCCTGGGTGCGTGGTGGCGGCCCACTCCGTCCCTCGAGCTCGGCCTCTCGGGCCGCGTGCTGCCCGTGCGCCTCGACGCCACCGGCGAGATCAGCCTGCGGAACCTGCCCGACCAGACGCAGTTCTCGGACGAGCAGCTCGACGTGCCGGGCTCCAAGGCGTCCCTCGAGGTGGTCCTGCCGCCCACCGCTCGCTTCGGGGCGCGCTGGCGCTACCTCGATGCCGGTCAGCGCGAGGTCTTCGACATCGAGGCCGACTTCGTCTACGAGGCCTGGCACCTGACCGAGGCCTACGAGGCGGACCTCGAGGGCACGATCATCCTGCTGGCCAACGAGCCGGTGCAGGACGTGACCATCGAGAAGCGCTTCCGTGACACGGTGAGCGTCCGGCTGGGGTCCACCTACGCGGTGGTGCCGGATCGGCTGCGGATCTCGGCGGGTGGCTACTGGGAGCGCGGCGCGAGCCCCGAGAACTACACCAGCCTGGACTTCCTGTCGGTGAACCGCATCGGCCTCGGTGGCGGCGTCGAGGTGACCTTGGGCGACGTGGACGGCACGCGCGTGGATCTGTCGATGGCCTACAGCCACGTCATCCAGGAGGACCGCGAGGTCTCCGAGAGCCACGGCAAGGTGATCCAGCAGCGCCCCGTCGCGCAGTGCCCGGCCGAGTGCGACGGCTATGGCGGCGTGCCCGCCAACGCCGGAACTTTCGAGTCGTCCTTCGACGTGCTGGCCTTCGGCGTGACCGCGCACTTCTGATCCGCCTCACCGGCAGGACGGCTCGCCGCCGATGCCACCGTCCGGTGACGGCAGCGAGAAGGTTTGGTAACGAACCCCTCGCCAACCAAGTGAAATCATTAGGTTTTTTCACGCACGCGTCACCGGATCGAGACTTGCGCTGCGCTCCCGCCACTGTGCAAAGGGAGGCGGGCTTGAAGTCGCGCGGTCACGACGAGAGATACGCCTTCGAGGCGCAGGGCGCGGCCGCCTTGCTGCTGCGATCACTGAGCATCCCCGCTGACCTGCGCGCCGACGCGCCTTGCCAACCGGTTGTCGACGCGCTGCAGGGCATCGCGGTGGATCTCACCACCGCGCTCACCGCGACCGACCGCTACGCGCGGTTGCTCGACGCCGTGCGCCGCGTGGTCCCCTGCGATGCGGCGGCGCTGCTGATTGACGACCACGGCGCGCTGGTGCCGCTCGCCGCCGACGGGTTGTCCCCCGAGCTGCTCGGCCGGCGGCTGTCGCCCGCCGCGCAGCCCCGCCTGCAAGCCATCCTCGATCACGAGGGGCCTCTGCGCTTCGCCCCCGATGATCCGCGTCCCGATCCCTACGACGGGCTGGTGCTGGCGGCCGAGGGCATGAACGTGCACGCCTGCA
The DNA here is from genome assembly GCA_937896275.1 of uncultured Myxococcales bacterium. Taxonomy (GTDB): domain Bacteria; phylum Myxococcota_A; class Bradymonadia; order UBA7976; family UBA1532; genus JACKDN01. The sequence goes on along the minus strand of CALBMW010000710.1, from coordinate 3,514 downwards.
TGGGGAGCAGCCTGCGCGTGCGAGGCGAGCTGGTGGGCGTGCTGACCGTCGACGCGCTCGACCCCACCGCCTTCGATCACATCGATCTGCAGGCCTTCGCGACGGTGGCGGCGCTGGCGGCCGCGACGCTGCAAGCTGCTTCGTTGGTGGAGCGGCTCGAGGCGACCGCGGATCGGCGGGGGCGCGTCAACCGCGAGATGGTCGCAGACGCGCTCGCCTCGCACGGCGGCCAGCTGCTGGGACGCAGCGCGGCCATGCGGCACCTCGAAGACGAGATGGCCGTGGTGGCGCGCACCGATCTCACGGTGCTGCTGACCGGCGAGACCGGCGTCGGCAAGGAGCTGGTCGCCCGCACGCTGCACGAGCACTCGCGCCGCGCGGATCAGCCGCTGGTCTACGTCAACTGCGCCGCGCTGCCTCACAGCATCGCCGAGAGCGAGCTCTTCGGGCACGTGCGCGGCGCCTTCACCGGTGCGGTGCGCGACCGTTGCGGCAAGTTCGAGTTGGCCGACGGAGGCACCCTCTTCCTCGACGAGATCGGCGAGCTGCCGCTGGACATCCAGAGCAAGCTGCTGCGCGCGCTGCAGGAGGGCGAGCTACAGCGCGTGGGATCCGACCAGCTGATCCGGGCGGACGTGCGGATCATCGCCGCCACCAACCGCGATCTGGACGCCGAGGTCGCGGCCGGCCGCTTCCGGGCCGACGTCTTCCACCGCCTGAGCGTCTACCCCATCCACGTGCCGCCGCTGCGCGACCGAGTGGACGACATCGCCCTCCTCGCGGGCTGGTTCCTTCAGCGCGAGGGCGCGCGGCACGGCCTGGGATCGGTCCGCCTCGACGCCAGCGCCCGCGCGGCGCTTGAACAAAACGACTGGCCGGGCAACGTGCGCGAGCTCGAGCACGTCATCATGCGTGGCGTGTTGCGGGCGGCGCGTCACCGCCACGACGGCGAGATCGTGGTGACCCCACATCACCTCGGGGCGGGTGAAGTGCCGCTGCACGCGGCCCTCGCGCCGCCGACCGCCGTCGCAGCCTGCCGACTCGCCGCCGAGCCGCTGCCCACGATGCGCGAGGCGGTCGACGCGCGGCAGCGCGAGCTGATCACGCGCGCCCTCGAGCAGGCGGGCGGCAACTGGTCCGACGCGGCGCGCGCGCTGGAGCTCGATCGCTCCAACCTGCATCGGCTCGCCCGCCGGCTGGGCCTGCGCTGACCGGTCGGCAGGACACGACGCCCCGTTGGTCAATGTGACCACCAGCGTCATCCAGACCACGGACAACCCGACACCGGGGGCAACGCGCTCAATCTCAGGCGCGGGCCGTCGGCGGCGACGCGTCCCCGGGGCCAATCAGTCCTGGGGCGAATCGTCATCCTTCGGCGGCGCGGAGAGGACGTCCTCGACCCAGGTGAAGTTGGCCACCGTGGACGGCATGCCCAGCGTGCCCGCACACAGCGCCACGACCTGCCGGATCTCCTCGGGGCTGATGCCGAGCGCGAGGGCCTTGCGGACGCCCGCGTGAACCGAACCCTCGCGCATGGCGCCCATCGCCACCCCGAGCTTGACCAACCGCGCCGTGCGGGCGTCGAGCGGCCCCTCGGTGCCGGCGTCGTGGATCATCTCCCAGGCGCGACCGAGGCCCGGGTACTGGGCGGTGAACGCACGGAAGGTCTTGGGGGGCTTGGGCAGCTTGTGGATCATCGTCTTCTCCCTGGGTCAGGGGTTCCGGGGCCGGCCAGCGCCGACCCGTTTGCGCGACCGTCCGCGGTCGCAGATGCGGCCGCGGACACTTCGCGTGACCAATCGGCTCGAGCCCTCGGGTGAGCGGGGCCGTTCCGAAGGCGTGTCGCGGAGAGCGGAGGACCGATCCGCGACGCCGGCGGGGCGACGCGGCGCGTCCTCGTTTGCGGGATGCGTGCCGTCAAAGGAGCCACACCAGTCGCATCAGGGCGTTGAAATCTGACACGCCCAGGTTGAGGAAGAAGGTGTCGCCGCCGCTCCCCGCGGGCAGGCGCCGGTAGCCGCCGCCGACGCGAAGGATGCCGACGATCAACGAGGCGTAGGCCTCGGCGCCGAGGCTCCAGGGGGCGTCCTCCGGGTGGTCCCAGTTGAAGAAAACGGCGGGGCCGATCCCGAAGGTGCGCAGCGCCGGGGAGCGCAGGTGGCCAGCGACCGCGAGGGTGAGCGCGCTCCAGGAGTCGTCGCGACGGAAGCGCAGCGGGCTGGCCAGCAGGCGCACCGAGACGGGGCGCGTGGGCCGCCACCAAGCCTCATAGCGGATGCCGACCCCGCCGCGGCTGAGGTCGAAGTCCAGGCCATAGGGCAGCAGCGCCGTGAGGAGCGTGGCCGTCGGGGCGCTGGTGGTCCCAAAGCCGAAGGTGGCCGGAGCGTCGACGTAGCGGCGAACCGCGTAGTTGGCGGCCTCGATGGCCGTGACCGAGCCCTCGAGCGCCTCGCGCGCGTCGCTGCCCAGGGAGGCCGCGTCGCGCTCGGCCCGCTCCACCCGCAGCGCACGCCCCAGCAGCCGGACCATCGGATCGTTCCACCAGCCCTCGGGATCGGCGCAGGCCCGCTCCATCGCCCGGCTGCCGGGCTGGTAGCCCAGACACTCGAGGCGGCGCGCGAGGTGCGTGAAGTCGACCTCGCCCACGCCGATGGCCCCGCTCGACGCGCAGGCATCGAGGCCCGGCACCATGGCCGCCAGCACCTTCAATGCCTGGACGTCGCCCGGGGGCACCCGCCCGCGATCCGCGGAGGCACCGGCCCACGCCCAACCCGGTGAATCGGCGCCCTCCCAGCGCCCCAACGCGCGAGCCACCCGGCCCTCGTAGGGCGCGTCGAGGACGCCCAGCGTGCGGAGCACCTGCCCCGTCGCCGTCCCCAGGCAGGTGACCGAGCGGCCATCCACGTGATCGAGGGTGTCGAAGGGTGCGGCCGGATCCATGGCCGCTGGCGCGACCGCGTAGGGATCGCCCTCGACGCAGGCCTGCTCGGCCAGGAAGCGGGCGCCGTCGTAGACCCCGGCCGCGTAGTCGAAGCGGCGCAACGGCTGGTCGAGGAAGGCGGCGAAGTTGAAGAGGGCGTCGCCGACCACCGGCGCGAGGCGCGTCGTCAGGCGCACGCGGCGGCCCGCGCGGCCCTCCCCCGCCGTGTCGACGTCGGCCTGAAGCGCCTCGGCTTCGGCCTGGAGCCGCGCGACTTCGCGCGCCACCGCCGGATCGGCCGCCAGCATGGTCGACCACCGCAGGACATCGTGGACCACGTACAGCACGTCGCGCAGGGCGCGGCCCAGCGCGGCCAGATCGACCCTCGGATCGTGGCGCCGCCAGGTCAGATCGGCGCCCAGGAGGCGCAGCGTACGGGCGGTGACGCGCCGGAACGCGGACTCGGCCAAGGCGGGATCGCCGCCCTCCGCGCGTAGACGGGCGCGCCAGAAGGCGTCGTCGTAGGGCGCCGCGACCAGGGCGCGCGTGCGGGCGGCGAGGCGCCGCAGATCGTCGAGGCCGGGCGGGCGCACG
>CALBMW010000709.1 GCA_937896275.1 uncultured Myxococcales bacterium | reverse complement strand
GCAGGCCCCGGCCAGGCGACGGCAGTCCGCCTCCTGGCCGGCGTCCGAGCGCCCCCCGGGCCGCGCGTCGTCCCCGCAAGCCGCCAGCGCGCCGGCGACCACCAGCAGGGCGGTCCGTGTCACGGGATGAGGTACTCGATCTCGACGTCCAGATCGGCGAAGTCGCCGGTGTCGAAGAGGCCGCGGTCCTCGACCCGCACCGTGAAGGTGCCGTTGGCCGGCAGGCCCGCGAAGTCGCGGTAGATGCGGTTGTCGAAGTTGATGTCGCCGCCCGTCAGGGGCAGGAAGTCATCGTCCAGCCCGCCGTCGTTGCCGTTCGCGTCCCCTTGCCGGTTCCACAGGGTCACGATGTCGACGCCGTCCCACTGGGCGGTGACCACGAGATCGGGCAGCCAGTCGTGGTTGATGTCGAGGTCCCGGATGGTGAGCGTGCGGATGACCGCCCCCGCCGGCGCCTCGAAGTCGAAGTTGACCTCGACCACGCCCGGCGCGCCGTTGGCAAAGTCCGGGATGTCCAGGTTGACGTTGCGGCTGATGCGCGCGGTGTCCGTCTCGCCGCTGGTCCGGAACAGCAGGTAGCGGTTGGTGGCGGCGCCCACGCCGTACACGCGCACCACGTAGTCGCCCGCGGCGAGCGTCTCCTCGATCAGCTCGTCGTCGACGATGCCGACCGATGAGGTGATGGGGCTGTTCTCGCCGGCGCGGTAGAGCGCCATGTCGATGTCGCCGTCGGCGTGCGCGAACAGCAGGTCGATGCGCACGTCGCCGCGGTTGGCGAGGCTGAAGCGGTAGAAGTCGTCGTCGTAGTCGCAGATCTGCCGGCCCTCGCCGACGGGCGGGAAGCTCGCGGCGGCGTCAGCGCTGTCGTTGTGCTCGCCCGTGAAGCCCTCGGCGTCGTCCTGGCAGCCGCCGAACACGTTGACGGTCATGCGATAGGTCGAGGTGCCGGGGCGGAAGCGGTAGATCCGTGCGAGGTAGGTGCCCGCCTGGTTGGCGCGCCGCAGGTACACCGTCTCGCTGTTGCTCACGCCCAGGCTGCTGTCGACGAAGACCGGCTCGCCACCGGGCACCGCGCGGTAGAGCACCACGTCGATGTCGCCGTCGGCGTGCGTGAAGGCCACGTCCACTTCGAGGCCGTCCCCCTCGTTCACGTCGATCTGATACCAGTCGCTGTCGTCGGGGCAGATGACCAGGTCGCCATACTGCGTACCGCGGGTGTCGCCATCCTCGACGGCGGTGGCCGTCGCGGCGCTGCCGTTGGACGCGGCCACGTCGAACGCGTCGTCGTCGCACACCTCGACCACGTCGGGCGTCTGGGGGTCGCAGTCGTCGTCGATGCCGTTGCCGGGGATCTCGGCCGGCCCGGGCACGGCCGCGTTGTCCGGCTCGCAGTCCTGGTCGTCCGGCACGCCGTCGCCGTCGCCGTCGGGCGCGCCCTCGTCGCACATGACGTCGCCGCCGCGGCAGTCGTGATCCACGCCGTCGCCGCAGTGGGTGGTCGCGTTCTCGACGGCGTCGGGGTTGATCTCCGGATCGTCGTCGTTGCAGTCCATCGCGGCGACGAAGCCGTCGTCGTCGAGGTCGTCGTCGCGCGTCGCCGCGTTGCAGTCGTCGTCGATGCCGTTGTAGGCCACCTCGTCGGCCTCGGGGTTGACGCTGGCCGCCTCGTCGTTGCAGTCGGCCGCGCCCGGCCCGCCGGGGAAGCCGTCCGAGTCGGCGTCGGCGTCCAGCGTGAGCGGATCGCAGTCGTCGTCCTTGCCGTTGTAGTAGACCTCGGACGCGTTCGGGTTGACCGCCGCGTCGTCGTCAGCGCAGTCCTGCGGGGAGGCAAAACCATCGGCGTCGAGGTCGTTGTCCGGCGTCGCGGCCGAGCAATCGTCGTCGACGCCGTTATAAGGAACCTCCGGTGCGCCGGGGTGCACGTTCGGGTTGTCGTCGTTGCAGTCGCCCGCGACCTCGGTGACGCCATCATTGTCGCGGTCGTCCTCGCTGGGCACGCCCAGCTCGCCGTCGCAGTTCTCGTCGACCTCGTTGCCGGGCACCTCGCGGCCCTCGGGGTTGATGTGCACCGCCCGGTCGTCGCAGTCGCAGGGCTCGGGGGCCACCTCGCAGGCCGCGTAGCCGTCGCCATCGACGTCGTCGTCGCGCGTGGCCACGTCGCAGTCGTCGTCCTTGCCGTTGTAGGGCACCTCGGGGCGCCCCGGGTTGACCTCGGGGTCGTTGTCGTCGCAGTCGCCGGCCTTGTCGGTGACGCCGTCGCCGTCCTGGTCGCGCTCACCGCACTCGGCGTCCGAGCCGTTGCAGTCGTTGTCGAGGCCGTCGCTGCAGAGCGTCGCGCCGTCCTCCATCTGGCCGGGGTTCACCATCGCGTTCGCGTCGTCGCAGTCGGGGCCCTGGCAGTCCGGGCCCACGCCGTAGCCGTCGCCGTCGCCGTCCTGGCAACCGCCGACCTGCGCCACGCAGCGGCTCTGAGCGTTGCAGATCTGCCCCTGGTTGCACTGATCGTCGGTGAGGCAGCGCACGCACTCGCCGCCGGGCGCGCAATGGCGGTCGGCCGGGCAGTCCGCGTCAGCCTGGCAGCGATCGCTGCCCGAGCACGTGAAGGTGTTGAGATCGCAGGTCTGACCCGAGGGGCACGGCAGCTCGGCGGTGCACTCACCGCCGCGACAGATGCCATTGCCGCAGACCAGGCCGGCGCCGCAGTCGAAGTTGATCTGACAGGGATCGCCGACGTCGCCGCCACCGGGCGGTGAGCCGCCCATGTCGCGCTGGTCCGTGCCACTGTCGCCGCTGCTCTTGGTCTCGTCGTCGGCGCAGCCGACGGCCAAGGACGTACCCAGAGCCACCAGGAACAAGCCTCGAAGCATTCTCACGATCCTCTCCTCCCCACAAACAGGGCGCCCCCCACGGCAAGTGGTCGGCGCTGGACCGGCCCCGCCCTGGCAAGTTCCGCGCCAACCGCCGAGGTGCGTCCTGCGGCGCCCGAGTGGCCAGTCTACCTGCCACCACGGGCCCTTCACGGGTCAGGCGCGCCGATCAACCGGCGACCGACCACGCCACCGGGCGCCCGCCGAGGGGTGACGCGCCCTCGGATCGGCGAAGGTCGCTGGCCTGTCGCGGGCGCCGTTCGCCGAGGCGCGGCGTCCGGCGACCCGGGCGACCGGGGCGTCCATCCGACGCCGTCGCGGCCGGCCTGGCCAGCCCGTCCGACGGTCGGGCTTGGGTGATGCACCGAAACCCAGGTATCGTCGCGAACGCCCCGTGAGCCCGCCCCCCGCGCCTCACGCCCCAGAGGGAGGCAACGTGAAGAACCTCGTCGTCCTGTTGGCGCTCGCCGCCGCCGCCGGTCCCGCGGTCGCCCAGACCGACCCCAGGCAGCCGGCCGCGCAGGTCGCGCCCACCCGCCTGCCGGCCGCGGCGGTGCTGCTGC
>CALBMW010000708.1 GCA_937896275.1 uncultured Myxococcales bacterium | reverse complement strand
CCGGCAGATTGGACGAGATGCCGCCGTCCGTGCCGAGGCTGATGAATTCGCCGTCATCGCCGCTGTCGCCGCCGCCGCACGCGGTCGCCAAGAGCCCGAGTGCGAGTGCGATACACGCCTGCTTCATCTGTGTCCTCCGTCAGTCCTCGAACGGCGGCGACGCGAAGCAAATATTGTACCGTCAGTTGACGCACTCACCGCACGCTTCAACGCACTGGTGGAGCGTCCTCGGCCGCCTGAACCCCGCCCTCGACCAACCGCACGTCGAGCGACGCGATCAGGAGGCAGCCCCCCGCGGGCGCCGCGAGGGTCAGGGTGGCGGGCCGGTCGTAGAGGTCGGCCCGGGGCACGTCGTTGATGAACACGAGCACCGGCTCCGTCTGCCACGCGCCCCCCGCGGGCTGCACCGCGGTGTCCGGCTGACTGCCCGCGATCTCGGTACCATCCTCGAGCCGCACCACGGAGCGGACCATCACGATCCCGCCCCACGACGCGCTCGATCGCAGGCCGACCTGCGCGAACAGGAACCCCTGGAAGCCGAGGATCAACGGCACGTCTCCGCCCGCCGCGATCTCGTAGGAAGCGAGCGCGTCGTCGTAGCCGAAGATCACACCCGGGCTCGCGCAGGGCTCGAGCGGCACCTCCTCCGCGTCGGGCGGCGCCGCGTCCGGCGACCCCTCGGATCCCCCGTCGTCGCAGGCCGTCAGCGCCGTCAGCGCGACGACCCATCGCAGCATCACCGATGCCCTCATCGCGGCTCCCACGTGACGTCGATCGTGGACAGCGTCGCCCTCCGCGCGTCGAGGAATGGAAAGTCGAGGTAGCGCATGTACAGCAGGTCGAAGCCCGCGCCGATCCGCAGCGCGTCGGCGAAGCGCAGGCCCGGATCCACCTCGACGTGCAGCCCGCCGCGAGCCGTCCACATGGGCCCAAGCTCCTTGTCGCTCGTGCGCCGCGCCGGCGCCGACGGGAAGGTCTCGTAGCGCGCGCGGTAGAAGCCGGCCGCGTCCTGCAGATAACCGCGCGCGTCCGCCGACAGGACCACGACCTCGTCGAAGAAGCCGCGCGAGGCCCGCAGCGAGGCGGTGTGCGCCACCACGCCCCAGGAGTCGGCGTAGAGGCGGTAGGCGGCGACCCCGAAGAGGCGCGGGTGGAGCCTCGCGCGGAGCCGTAGCGTGCCGACGTGACGCAGGCGCTCGTCCGGCACGGCCTCGGGGACGGCGGTGGCCTGGCCCGCGGCACCCGGCGCATACAGACGCACGTAGCGATAGGGGTTGGCCTGCTCCCCCCCGACGACCGTCAGCCCGTAGAGGGCCTCGACCACCAGCGTCGGCGACAGCACCAGCGACGCGCCGATCTCGCCGGCGTGGCTGTCCCGCTCCAGCGTCAGCTCGGGGTCCTGCGCCCGGCCGAACGCCGAGTGCGTGAAGGCATAGCTCGCCGACAGGCTCAGGCGCCGATCATAGATCTCGTGCGCGTAGTTGGCCGACGCGCGCTGCGACACGAAGTCGGGCTCGACCGAGATGCCATAGCCCGCGCCCACCCTCACGCCCCGATCCAGCTCGACGCTGACGTCGGTCTCGGCCTCCCGCCGGGTCTCCTCGTAGCCCCCCGGCGACGCCGCCGTGACCAGATCCACCGACGCAGCGGTGATGACGTCGGCTGCCAGGCGCGCGCCCGCGGACACGGTCTCGCCCTCATAGCGCCCCGCGATCGTCCGCGAGACCACCGTCACGTCGTCGTCGTCGCTGTAGATCAGCAGCGCGCCCTCGACGACGTCGGCGGCGCGCGCCGTCCCGCAGGCCAGCAGCGCCAGCAGGCAGGCGCGCTCAATCACAGCCACAGCCGGCCCCCGCGCCCCCGAGCCCGCCCTGGGCCGACTCGCGCACCGACATCACGTGCTCACGCAGCAAGGCCCGACTCGGCTGCGGCGCCGCCTGCATGCAGCGATGCGCCAGGGCCCCCCGCTCCCAGGCCCGCACCGGGGCGCACCCACCGAGCCCCGCGAGCAGGACGACGCCCACCGCGGCAGATCGCGACCGCAACCCAACAAATTGAAAACAAAGCCTTTTCTGCCAGACGCTGCGACCACCGGGCCTTCGACTCATGGTGCCTCCAGGGCCAGACCGGCGCTGACGTGCACCGCGCCCTCGGCGTCGACGAGCACGCCGCGCGCCCCGACCTTCGCGATCGCGGCCAGGCCAGCCTCGCCCCCGAGGATGAACGCGACCTTGGTGAGCACCTCGGCGTCGGTCGCGGTCGGCGCGAGCACGGTCGCGCTCTGGCTCGCCGTGGCGGGGAAGCCGGTGCGTGGGTCGAGGATGTGGTGGTAGCGGCGGCCGTCGATGAGGGCGTAGCGCTCGTAGTCCCCGCTGGTCGAGAACGCGGCGTCACTCACGTCGAGGGCCCCGAGCAGGGCGCCGGGCTGGCGCGGGTGCGCGATGCCGATGCGCCAAGGTCGGTCGCCCTTGCGGCCACCGCAGTAGAGGTCGCCCCCGGCCTGCACGCAGAAGTCACGGAAGCCGCGCGCCCGCAGCAGCGCGACCGCCCGGTCAACGCCGGCGCCCTTGCCGATGCCGCCGAGGTGTACGGCCATGCCCGCCCGCTCGAGCCGCGCGGTGTGCGCCGTGTCGTCGAGCGCGAGCCCGCGCCAGCCCACCAGCCCGCGCCGCGCTGCGACCTCGGCCACCGTCGGGACGTGGTCGAGGCGCGTCGGGCCCTGGCGCCCCGGGGGGGTGTCGAAGGTCCAGAGGCTGCCCAGCGGCGCGAACGTGACGTCGAAGAGGCCCTCGTTGGCCTCGCTGCCCGCGCGCGCCCGGCGAAGCACGGCGAAGGTCTCGTCGGACACCGCGACCGCCTCGCCCCCGGCCGCCGCGTTCAGGCGCGACACCTCGCTCGTCGGGATCCAGGTGCTCCACAGCGCCTCGAGGCGACCGAACTCGGCGAAGGCCACCTCCGCAGCCTCGCGCGCGGGCCCCTCCCCCGCCGGGCCCGGGCAAACCTGCACCGACACGCGCGTACCCATCGCGCCGCCCGTCCGAACGACCGGGACGCACCCCGACGCCCGCTGAAGCCCGCGCTCGACCGCCGCCCAGAGCCTCGGGTAGGGCGCGCCGTCGATGCGCTCGCGGATGGCCCCGTCGGCCCCCACCACCACCGCGTAGGGCATCGCCGTGACCCCAAAGGCCGCGGCCGCCCGCCCCTCGGGGTCGAGCAGGACCGGGACCGCCACGCCCCGCCGCTCGAGGAAGCGCCGCGCGACCTCCGGCTGCTCGTCGAGGTTGATCGCGACCAACCCGACCTTCGCGCCGTAGCGCGCGACGAGCTGCTCGTGCTCGGCGAGGGCGGCCTTGCAGGGCTCGCACCAGGTCGCCCAGAAGTCGATGACCAGCGGCCGCCCGCGGAAGTCGTCGCTCCTCACTACGCGCCCGTCGAGGGCGGGCAGGGCGAAGGCGGGCGCGGGCTCGGCGCTCGCCGGTGCCCCCGGGAGGGTCTGAGACGCCAGCACCGCCAGCACCAGGAACACGCAGCGCATCCACACTCCTACCCGAGCGACATCGTCTACAGCGACAGCAGGAAGTTCATGAGGTCCTCGAGCTGGTAGCGGTCGAGCTGGCTCGTGCCGCCGTGCGTGTCGAACACACCGTCGCGTTCATTGTGGCCCACCTCGCCCGGTCGCAGCGCGGGGTGCCCGGGGGTGGCCAGTGCTTCGCGCAGCGAGCGCGCCCGGCCATCGTGCAGCAGTCGGGTCTTCGGCCGGTCCCACAGGCCCCTGAGCGGGGTCGCGCCGACGCGCAGCCCCTCGGGTCCCTGCGAGGTCTGGGGGAAGGTCTGGATGAAGCCAGGCGTGACGCGCGACGCGTCCGAGCCATCGGGCGCGCGCGTCGGCGACAGCACCGGCGGGAAGCGCACGGGCATGCCCGCCGGCGAGAACAGCACCGGCTGGTTCGCGGTCGTCGTGTTCGGCAGCGGGTGACACAGGCCGCAACCCACCGCCGCGTCCTCGAACAGGACGCGCCCGCGCCGCGCCGACGGCAGGTCGAGGAAACGGTTCGGGTTGGGCAGGAGGCGAGGCGTGCGCAGCATGAAGACCCCGATGGCCCGCGTGACCCCCTCGAAGTCGAGCGGCCGCGGTCGCCGGGAGCCATCGAGGGCGACCTCGTAGACCGCGTCGCCGAAGGTCATGTCGCGGCCCAGCAGCCGCAGGGCGCCCTCGCGCATGAAGGTCGCGCGGCGCAGCGAGGGCACCCGGTAGGGGCGGGCGGCGCACTCGGGCGGCGGCGACGCCTCGCAATCGAGCACCGCGTCGCAGCCCGCCGTCGACGGCGCCGCGCGGCACGTCCCGAAGTCCGGGTAGGCCGGCCACACCGTCGGATCGAGCTGCTCGCAGCAGAAGTTCTCTTTGCGCGCGAACTCGTTGAGCACCGGAAAGAAGTTGTCCTCGGCCATCGCCGACTCGAAGAACCAGGGGCGGGTGTCGTAGAGGCCGCGCTGGGCCATGATGTTGCGCGACCCCCAGACGCGATCGGCCTGCAGCGGCATCACGACGGCGCGCGCGATGGCGCCGTTGTCGCGGTGACAGTGCACGCAGGTCTGGTCGCCGTCGACGGTGAAGGCCG
>CALBMW010000707.1 GCA_937896275.1 uncultured Myxococcales bacterium | reverse complement strand
CCCCCCGAGAGCCGCGAGCAGCTCCCGACGCCGGAGGCCGTCGGTCATGCGCGCTCAGTCATGGGCGACCAACCACGCCGCCACGAGCGGATAGACCTCGTCCGGCGACGCTTCGCCCAGCGCCAGATCGACGTGCCCGTAGTCGGCCCGATAGCCATTGGCGCGGCTGAGCACCTCGATCCGCTTGTCGGTCGACGCCACGCGCCGGTAGCCCTCGTAGAGCGCGGCGGGGGGCGCCAGGTGGTCGAGGGCGCCCGCGACGAACAGGATCGGCGTGGTGATGGATGCCAGCCCCTCGGTGTAGTCGATCTGCCCGTCGGCCGAGCGCAGGTGACCGTCGGTGGCGTCGGCCATCTGAGCCACCACGCGGGTCGAGATGGCATGCGTGCCGTTCGCGGCCAGGCTGCGCGACGCCGCGGGATCGAGGTTGGCGTCGTTCCACACGATGTGCTGCGCGGGTAGCCGCGAGGGCCACGCGAAGGGCGCGCCGAGTTCGCTCACCGCGCCGACGGGCAGGGCGTCGAAGAAGAAGTCCAGGACGGGATACAGCTCGATGGCATCGGCCAGCGTACGACTCTGCACGAGCACATAGGGGGGCGAGCCGACCGCCACCAGCGAACGAACCGCCCCTCCGCCGGACAGCTCGAGGTACAGGTACATCACGATGCCACCCATGCTGTGACCCACCCATTGCACCTGGGTGGCGCCCGTCCGCGCCCGCACGCGCGCGATGGCGGCGGGGACGTCGGTGCGGGCGTAGTCATCGAGCGTATAGTCGTAGGCCGGCCCACCGAGCAGCCCCGGGCGGCCCGCCGCGCCGCTGCCGCGCAGCTCGAGCAGGAAGACGTCGAAGCCACGCGCCGCCAGGAAGCGCGGCAGGCTCAGGCGCTCGCTGAGATCCCAGTTGAGTCGGTTGCCTGTGATGCCGTGGCAGAGCAGCACCGGCGTATGGCGGGCGGTCGCGCCCGGGGTGGGCGGGAAGTGGTGCAGCGCGATGTTCCAGCCCTCGCCGATCGGCACCACCTCGACGTCGGCGGCGCGCTCGTCGACGGGGTAGAGCCAGCGGCTGCAGCCGCCGCAGAGCAGCATCAGCACGATCACCGGCGGCAGGGAGAGGGTGGGACGCACGAGCGGCATCAAGCGGTATCGAGGCGCCAATGTCCACCCCCACTCTCGCGGCCGCCCTCCTCCCGCGGCGCCCCGCGTGGCGTATCGCTGGCGCCGCGCCGAGGTTTCCGGTATCGAATCCGCAACCCTTGTCGAGCCCGGAGCCCGCCATGTCATCGCCGCTGTTCCCCGAGCCGCCGCCCTCGGTCCCGCCCACCACGCTCGAGGCCTGCGACGCCGCCGTCGCGCGCCTGCACGGCGCCAAGGAGCGCTGGGTCGCGACCGACGTGCCGACGCGCATCGCCCTGCTGCGGCGCTGCGTCGAGGATCTGCGCGCGGCCGCGCCGGGCTGGGTGGCCGAGGCCGCCAAGGCCAAGGGCCACGCGCCGGGGTCGGGCGGCGAGGGCGAGGAGTGGCTCGGCGGTCCCATGACCACCATGCGCAACCTTCGGCTGCTCATCGAGGCGCTCGAGGCCGGGGGGCGGCCGCGTCCCCCCAAGCTCGAGCGACGCACCGACGGGCAGTGGGTGGCGAGCGTCTTCCCGGCGAGCCTCAAGGATCGCGCGATGTTCGCCGGCTTCACCGCCGAGGTCTGGATCGAGCCGGGCAAGGAGCCGACGCAGGGCCGCATCTACCGCGACAAGGAGGCGAGCCGCGCCGCGACAGGCAAGGTGGCGCTGGTGCTCGGGGCGGGCAACCAGTCGTCCATCGGACCCATGGATCTGCTGTACAAGCTGTTCGTCGAGGACGAGGTCGTCATCCTCAAGATGAACCCCGTCAACGAGTATGTGGGGCCTTTCATCGAGAAGGCCTTCGCGTGCCTCGTCTCGCAGGGTTACCTGCAGGTGGTCTACGGCGGCGCCGAGCAGGGCGCGCACCTCTGCCAGCACCCGCAGGTGGACACGATTCACATCACGGGCAGCGAGCGCACCCACGACGTGATCGTGTGGGGCCCCGACGCC
>CALBMW010000706.1 GCA_937896275.1 uncultured Myxococcales bacterium | reverse complement strand
ATCCGCGCCGCGGACGCCTTCAACCCGCTCGCCACGCCCGCGCCCGAGAGGGCCTTCGGTCCGCTCTCCACGCCCGCCCCGATCGGCCGCCCGGCGCCCTCCGACGCCCGCGACGCGTTCGGCACGTCGGCCCCGGCCGCCCAGCGCGACAGCGACGCGTTTCGCACGGACGCCCCCCTGGCACCCGATGTCGAGGACACGCCGCCCCTGCGCATGGGCCCCTCGGGCCCGGCCCCCTTGCTACAGCAAGCGGCCGCGGTCGCCGCCGCGCTCGGCGGGTTGACCCAGATCCTGCTCGGCGCCACCTTGGGTTCGCTGCTCGTCACCCTGGGCGTCGTGTGGGTGGCCGCGGCCATCGGGCTGTTCGGCGATCGCCGCTGGGGCTGGCTCGCCGGCATCGCGGGCTTCGCGGCCAACGGCCTGTGCTTCCTTGCGTACTCGAGCGCTTATCCGAACTGGGTTCCGTCCGGGGTCCCGATCCTGGTCGGGGTCGCCTCGCTGGTCTTCGCCGGCCTTCTGCTGATGCCATCAATCCGCGATCGCTTCATGGCGCGCGCCGCCCCATTCTGAGATGTGAGGTTTGGTTGCATCAGCCAGGAACCCTGATTGACAATGCGCGGCGTACAATCGATGACCGAACCGGGGGAGGGGTACTCTTGAACGCTCTGCGAAATGTCGCCGCGGTGGCCCTGATGGTGCTGCCGACGGCCGTGCTCGCGGTGCCCGAAGGCACGCGCCAACTCGGGCTCACACAGGGCCTCGAGGGCTACTCCGAGCTCGAGGTCTTCGCCCGGGCCGGTGAGACCATTCGGGTGTGTTCGTCCGACGACGGATTCAAGGAAGGCCCGGTGGTCGTGGCCGGCATCCCGCGCGACCTGGATCGCGACGCGGTGCTGTCGCCCGCCAACGCGGTCGACGCCGACCGCCGGGGCGCCGAGATCATCGTCCTCGCCCCCAACGCCGCGGACTGCGCCCGTGACGCGGACTGCGGCGCAGCGCTGACCTGCCGGTCCCGCGCCTTCCACCGCCGGCCCGTCACGGCCGGCGTCCAGGGCCAGTGCGGCCGCGCGCTCGCGGTCACCCCGGGGCGAGGCTACTGCAACGCCGACCAGCTCGCCGCCGACCGCCGCTGGCACGACGTCGCCGCCAACGTCGAGGGTCACTGGCGCGTCAACTTCGTCGGCGAGCCCGAGACGCTGACCGCCAGCGGCAGCTCGGTGCGCTTCTACGAGATCGACGTGCAGAACGCCCAGGGCGCCTCGATCCCCGGCGGCCGCACGCACACCACGTCGTGGGCCCTCAACGCCCACCAGTTCAGCTACCGCGCCGACGCAGAGTTCTTCGTGGTGGCCACGGTCAACCTGGGCGCCCGCGTCTTCGCGATCGACTTCGAGCAGCTCGCGGGCTTCCGCTGGTTCCTGGTGAGCAACACGCGCGGCCTCGAGGACCACCCCAGCCAGTCCTGGTGCGCCTATGGCGACGCCTTTGGCGGGGGCTGCCTCACCAACACCCAGGCCAACGAGCAGATGGTGCAGCAGGAGACGGTCTACTCGGGCTACCAGATCTACATCCACTACCCCGATCCCGCGCCCCCCCCCGCGCCCGAGCCCATGCTGACCAACGTCGAGTTCAACGACGAGGCCGGCACCGGGACGATCACGCCCAACGGCGACGGCACCCAGGACGACGGCACCTTCTCCTTCGACTCGAACGTCAACGGCACCTACGAGGTCATCCTCGACACCAGCCGGGACGGGACCCTGAACCGCAGCGACGACCTCGTCCTGCGCGGCGCCGTGCGGGCGGGTCGCAACAGCGTCGTCTGGAACGGCGCCGGGCTCGACGGAGACCCGGTGGGCGCGGGGGCCTACCGATTCCAGGTGCGCCTGGTGACCGCCGAGACCCACTTCCCGATGAGCGACATCGAGGACAACAGTGAGGGCTTCGTCATCTGGGACGTCGGGGCCAACGGCGACCGGACGCCGCTGCCCATGTTCTGGGACGACCGGCCCATCGAGAACCCGCTGCTCCTCGCCCTCGGCATCGGCTACGAGCTGCTCAGCCTGGGCGACGGCTCGAGCATCCCGCCCGAGCCGCACCAGCGCCGCCGCTGGGTGCAGCCGAACAACCCGCCCCTGCCCAACAATGGCAGCGACCTGCCGCAGATCTACGACACCTGGGTCATCGGCGATCTCAGCTTCACCGGCGTGGCCCTCTGCCGCCGCTGCGGCGCAGAGATTGACGTCATCGACGTGGGCGGCGAGGACGAGGTCGTCGACACCGACATGGACGGCCTGCCCGACGACGTCGAGGACCCCAACGGCGACGGCATCGTGCAGCCGGGCGAGACGGATCCGACCAACCCCGACACCGATGGCGACGGCATCGACGACGGCGTCGAGGACGCCAACCACGACGGCATGGTCGACGTGGGCGAGACCGATCCCGGCCGCGCGGACACGGACGGCGACGGTCTGGACGACGGCGTCGAGGACGCCAACCACAACGGCATGGTCGACGCCGGCGAGACCGATCCCACCAACGAGGACACGGACGACGACGGCCTGGACGATGGCACCGAGGTCAGCGGCCCCACCGATCCGCTCAACCCGGACTCCGACGGCGACACGCTGCTCGACGGCGCCGAGGACGCCAACCACAACGGCGCGCTCGACAACGGCGAGACCGATCCCACCAGCGCCGACACCGACGGCGATCTGCTGCGAGACGACGTCGAGGTCAACGGCCCGACCAGCCCCACCAACCCCGACAGCGACGGCGACGGCCTCGACGACGGCGTCGAGGACGCCAACCATAACGGCGCCTTCGACCCGGGTGAGACCGAGCCCAACGACCAGGACACCGACGACGACGGCATCGACGACGGCGTCGAGGACGCCAACCACAACGGCCGCGTGGATCCGGGCGAGACCGATCCCCGCAACCCTGACACCGACGGCGACGGCGTCGACGACGGTCAGGAGGACATCAGCCGCGACGGCGTCCTCGATCCGGGCGAGCTGAACCCCCTCGACACCGACACCGACGACGACGGCATCCCCGACGGCGTCGAGGACGCCAACCAAAACGGCCGCGTGGATCCGGGCGAGACCAACGGCGCCGACGCCGACACGGATGACGACGCGCTCGACGACGGCGTCGAGGACGCCAACCACAACGGCGCCGTCGACGCGGGCGAGACGGATCCCCGCAACCCCGACACCGATGGCGGCGGCGAGGCCGATGGCAGCGAGGTGGCGGGCGGCCGCAACCCCGTCGACAACCCGGACGACGACATCGCCCCCGCGGCCGACACCGACGGGGACGGGCTCACCGACCCCGAGGAGGATCTCAATGGAAACGGTCAGTTGGACGACGGCGAGACCGATCCGTCCCGCCCCGACACCGACAACGACGGCCTGAGCGACTTCGTCGAGGTCAACGGCCCGACCGATCCGCGCGTGGCGGACACCGATCAGGACGGCCTGTTGGACGGCGTCGAGGACGCCAACGCCAACGGCATGCTGGACGACGGCGAGACCGATCCCACCAACCCCGACACCGACACCGACGGCCTGCGCGACGGCACCGAGGACGCCAACCTCAACGGCACCTTCGACGACGGCGAGACGGACCCCACCAACCCCGACACCGATGAGGACGGCCTGCTCGACGGCATCGAGGACGCGGATCACGACGGCGTGCACGACGCCACCGAGACCGATCCGCTCGACCCCGACACCGACGGGGACGCGCTCAACGACGGCCAGGAGGACGCCAACCGGGACGGCGTGCGAGAT
>CALBMW010000705.1 GCA_937896275.1 uncultured Myxococcales bacterium | reverse complement strand
GGATGAGCGGATGATCGCTGTCCGCCCTCTTCTCTTGATCGCCCTCGCGGGCGCGTGCGCGGCGCTGGTCGCCTGCGGCGCCGAGCCCGAGCCCATCTCCACCGCGCCGCGACCGCCCCCCGGCGATCCCGAGTACCCCGCCGACTACTTGCGATGGACGGCCGGCCCCGAGCCCGTGGTGGACGAGGCCGCCGGCGAGCGCCGTACGCTGTACCGCGACCCCGACGCTCGGGCGCGAGGTGGCCGTTACGCCGTGGGCGCCCGATTGGTGAAGGTGCATGGGCCTCTGGGAGCGCCGGGCCTGGTCAGCCGCATCGACGTGCGGGAGAAGACGGGGCAGGGGCCCTACGACGGTTGGCGCTATCGCAGCTTCGACCCGGCCAGCCGCACCGAGCTGCCGCTCGACGCCGAGGGCTGCCACCTGTGCCACGCCGCAGCGCCGGACGACGGCACCTTCACGGTATTTCGCTGACGGACGGCCGCACCCCGCCGACGCGCCCGCCTTTCTCGCCGGATAGCGAGGCCCGCTTCGGACGCACATGAACTTTCTCCGATAACGCCGCACTTTTCTCTCAGGTTGCCCCGGGCACCGCCGATATCGAGGGTGAATCAGGGAACGGCCAAGGCTGGTCGGACCCAGATAGGACTGACAGTACATTGTGATGGACGGTGCAGGACGCGCCGCTCCGAACCCACAAGGCATGGATGCCGACCTCGATTACCCGCCAGGGGCGGGCCGAGGAGTTTCCAAGGAGGAAACGTAATGGGGCTCTTCATCAACACGAACGTCGCTGCCCTCAATGGTCAGCGGAACCTGCTCCACACCCAGAACCGTCTGGCCAAGCAGTTCCAGCAGCTCTCGAGCGGGCTGCGGATCAACAACGCAGGCGACGACGCCGCGGGCCTGGCCATCTCCGAGCGGTTCACCAGTCAGATTCGGGGCCTGAGCCAGGCGGTCCGCAACGCCAACGACGCCGTGTCGTTGGCGCAGGTCGCCGAGGCCGCGCTGTCCGAGTCGACCTCCATCCTGCAGCGCATGCGTGAGCTCGCCATCCAGGCCGCCAACGATATCAACGGCGACGGAGAGCGCGAGGCTCTGCAGCAGGAGATCAGCCAGCTCCAGCAGGAGCTCACCCGCATCGGCGAGACGACGACCTTCAACGGCAAGAAGCTGCTCGATGGCTCTTTCATCGATGCCTTCTTCCACGTGGGGGCCTCGCGCAACGAGACGGTCCGGGTCCGCATCCGCGACGCTCGGGCCGAGACCATCGGACGCCAGGCGACGCAGACCGGCGTGTCGGTGGCCACCTTCGGCCTCGCGGCCGGTGACCTGCTCATCAGCGGCGTCACCATCCGCGACACCCAGGCGGTGGACGACCCGCTCTCGACCTCGTTCCCGGCCGGCTCGGCCATCGCGAAGGCCGCGGCGATCAACGACACGACCACGTTCCACGGCGTGACCGCCAAGCCGCTGCCCAACGAGTTCGTGGCCGCGCTGCCCATCGCCGGCGGAACGCTCGACAACACCACCAACATCATCATCAACGGTCAGGTGATCTCGGGCTTCAACGTGAAGCCCGACGACGCCACCGACGTGTTGGTCACCTCGATCAACGAGGTGTTCACCGAGACCGGGGTGTCCGCCTCGCTCGACCAGCGGGGACGCTTGGTGCTGCGCGCCGAGGACGGACGCAACATCGAGGTGCAGGTCAACGGTCCCGACATCATCGGGGTCGGCGGCTCGCAGGTGAAGACCGCGGCGCTCAACCTCTACAGCGACAACCAATACACGCTGACCGGCGCCAACGAGGCCTTCATCGGCTTCGCGAACAACGAGCTGGTGGGCGTCACGGGCAACGAGGCGATCACCACGGTCAGCGTCCTGACACGCTTCGAGTCCAACGAGTCGCTGCTCAAGATCGACCGAGCACTCCAGCAGATCACCAGCGACCGCGCCGAGTTGGGCGCGGTGACCAACCGCATGCAGTCCACGCTGTCGAACCTGACCGCCATCATCGAGGCGAGCACGGCGTCGCGCAGCCGCATCCAGGACGCCGACTTCGCTCAGGTGACCACCGACCTGTCGCGGGACCAGATCCTCTCGCAGGCCGGCATCTCGATTCTCTCCCAGGCCAACGCTCAACCCCAGCAGGTGCTCAGCCTCCTCCAGGGCTAGTGACCTCGAAGGCAGATGACTCTGGTGGGCCGTGACCCGCCAGGGTGGTGCTCTTCGAGGGCAAACGCTCAGCGAGGGCCGAAGGACCAACCGGCGGTGTCGCACGCAGGTGTGCGCACGCCACGGTCCCCTCGGCTCGGTGAGGGCTCCTCGAGAGGGTGTGTGTCATCGGTTGCCGAGTCGGACGGCGCGCAGGGACGGGTGCATCTGCCCACCCCCACGCAGCCGGCACCACCGGTACGTTGCGGCCGGGCCGCGCGCCCCCGACGGGGGAGGGAGAGATCATGGACGTCTTCGAGAAGAAGGGCGCCGCGCAGACGGGCGCCGCGCAGACGGACGCCGCGCAGACGGACGCCGCGGAGAAAAGCAGCCGGTCGAGCGCAGTCACCGAGGCCGAGGCGCGTCACTTCAGGGCCTTCCTCGACGAGCTCGAGAGGCGTGGTCGCGCGGCCAAGACCATCGGCTCCTACCGGAGTGACTGGATTGGCTTCGTGGATTGGTACCGTGCCACCCGGCAGGCACCCTTCGGCGTCGAGGCCCTCGACGGTCCGGTCGTGGAGGCCTTTCGGGAGCATCTGCAGACCGGTGGCATGCGACCCGCGACCGTCAATCGCAAGCTCGTGTTTCTCAAGCGCTACGCGGGGTGGGCCACCAAACGTGGCTTGCTGCGGAGCGCGGCCCACGCCGCGGCGCGCGAGGTGTCGGCGGTCCCGCAAGGACCGCGACGTCCCAAGGGGTTGAGCGACCTCGAGTTGCGACGCTTCCTCACCGAGGTGGAGCGCCGAGGCGGCGAACGGGACCAGGCGCTCGTGTACGCGCTGCTCGAGACGGGGCTGCGGGTGAGCGAGCTGGTCGCCCTGCAGGTGGATGACCTGAGCCTCACGCTCCGATCGGGCGTGGTCGTGCCCACCGGGCGCGGGGTCGAGCGCCGGCTGCCCATCGGCGCGCTCGGCCGCCGGAAGCTGCGGGCCTGGTTGCAGGTGCGGGGTGAGGAGGCGGGCCCCCTGTTCACGGGGGAGCGCGGGCCGCTGACCGCGAACGCGGTGCAGCGGGTGGTTCGGAGGTTCTGTCACTTCGCGAAGGTGCCGGTGTCGCCGGGAACCCTTCGGCACACCTTCGCCAGCACCTACCTGGCCGAGCATGATGGGGATCTGGTGGCGCTGGCCGATCTGCTGGGTCACGAGAGCCTCGAGACGACGCGACTGTACCTGGCGGGTGAGGAGCAGGCCGCGCCTGGCATCCTGGCCGACGGGATGACTCGGGTTCGACCGGTGGCCGTCCTGGGAGGACTCTCGGCGGACGGCGACGAGGGAGCGCCCGGGGGTCTCATCGGAGCCTGAGCGTTGCGGAGACGGCAGGTCGCGCGTGGGATACGCAGGCGGCCGAGCGGGCGCACGAGCGCGCGGTGATGCCGCAGCGCGGACCAGGCAACGGCTCGACGCACACTCGACTCCGAGGGAGCGGCCGCGAGCTGAGCGACACAGAGACGACGCCGCTGGAGGCCCAGGGGCGCCGTAGGTGGAGGCCCAAGCGCCACGCAGCGCGAGGCAGGCGGCCCCAGAGGCGCCGATGCCCGCGACGGGAGCGCGAGGACTGAGTGCCGGGCCAGTGTGCCGGGCCAGTGTGCCGGGCGAGTGTGCCGGGCCAGTGTGCCGGGCCAGTGTGCCGGGCCAGTGTGCCGGGCCAGTGTGCCGGGCCAGT
>CALBMW010000704.1 GCA_937896275.1 uncultured Myxococcales bacterium | reverse complement strand
GATGACGCTGAACCGGAACCCGGACAACTTCTTCGCCGAGACGGAGCAGGTGGCGGCCCTGGCGCGCAGGCTCGACGGGCCGGCGCGGGGCCTCGGCTTCGACAAGGTCGTGATCCGGGCGCGGGTGAGGGATCCGGGGGTGGTGGGCGGCGCGCGGCCCGTCGTCTTCACCGTCACCCGACCGGGCAGGCATCGCCTCGAGGTGCGCGAGGGGCCACCGTGCGACCGCCCCATTCGTCCGCGCAGCCCCTATCGGCTCAAGGTCGCGGCGGCGCGCAGAGCGGGCGCGGTGTACCCCTATGAGGTGCTGCGCATGGTGTGCGGCGTCCTCGGCGACGGCTCGGGCGAGGGCGCGCTGCGGGCCGCGACACCCCACCCCGATCTCGGGCGCGGCGCCTTCGTCGAGCACGACCTGGCCGCTGGCCTCGATGGGACCGACGAGGGGACCGCCCTGGTGCCCGTGACGCGCGCGCCGGGCGAGAACGTCGCCGGCGTGGTGGTGGGGCTGGTGCGCAACATCACGGCCAAGCACCCCGAAGGCATGGAGCGGGTGTTCATCGCGAGCGACCCGACGCACGCGATGGGCGCGCTGGCCGAGCCCGAGTGCCGCCGAATCCTCGCGGCGATCGACCTGGCGGCCGAGCGGGGCCTCCCGATCGAGTGGCTGCCCATCTCGGCGGGGGCGCGCATCGCCCTCGACAGCGGCACGGAGAACCTCGACTGGACGGCCCGCGTGCTCCGACGGCTGGTGGAACACACCCAGGCGGGCGGCGAGGTCAACATACTGGTGCACGGGGTGAACGTCGGCGCGCAGTCCTATTGGAACGCCGAGGCCACCATGCTGATGCACACGCGCGGGCTGCTGGTCATGACCACCGATGGCTCCATGGTGCTCACCGGCAAGAAGGCGCTGGAGTATTCGGGGGGCGTGGCGGCCGAGGACGAGCGTGGCATCGGCGGCTTCGAGCGCGTGATGGGCCCCAACGGTCAAGCGCAACGCTTCGCGCGCGATCTCGGGGACGCATATGCGTTGCTCTTCGAGCACTACCGTTTCAGCTACCGGTCGCCCGGCGAGGCGCGCCCGCGGCGGCACGCGACGCTCGATCCCATCGACCGCGTGGTGACCGACGAGGTCTATCACCCGGTGGCGGGGGAGCCCTTCGCGACCATCGGCGACCTCTTCGATCCGACGCTCAACGGCGAGCGCAAGCGACCGTTCGACATTCGGCAGTTGATGGGGGCGGTCATCGATCGCGATGGCGGCTCCTTCGAGCGTTGGGATGCCTGGCGCGAGGCCGAGACGGCGGTGGTGTGGGACGCCCACCTGGGGGGCGCGCCGGTGTGCCTGATTGGCATCGAGAGTCGCTCACTGCCCCGCCGGGGGGCGACGCCGCTCGACGGCCCGCACACCTGGACCGGCGGGACGCTCTTCCCGCAGAGCGCGAAGAAGATCGCGCGCGCGCTGAACGCGGCCAGCGGCGCGCGCCCGGCGGTGATCCTCGCCAACCTGAGCGGCTTCGATGGCAGCCCGGAGTCGCTGCGCCGGTTGCAGTTGGAGTACGGCGCCGAGATCGGACGGGCGGTCGTCAACTTCCGCGGGCCGTTGGTGTTCATGGTCGTGGGGCGCTATCACGGCGGGGCCTACGTAGTCTTCTCGAAGGCGTTGAACCCATCGCTCCGGGCGCTGGCGGTAGAGGGCAGCTTCGCGAGTGTCATCGGTGGCGCGCCGGCCGCGGCCGTCGTCTTCGCGCGCGACGTCGCCCGGGCGGTGCAATCAGACGCTCGTCTGTTGGCGGCGCGAGGCGCGCTCGCCGAGGCCGTCGCGAGCGATCGGCCCCGGCTGCGCGAGGCGCTCGACGCGCTGCGCGTGAGCTTGACGCTGGAGCATCAGGGCGCGCTGGCCCGCGCCTTCGACGCGGTGCACACGGTCGAGCGCGCGGTGCAGGTCGGGTCGCTCGACGCGGTGGTGCCTGGCAGGCGGCTGCGGCCGAGCCTGATCGAGGCGCTGCGCGAGGGGCAGTAGGGCCCGGCAGAGGGCCGCGTCGAGGCGCCGTCACGCCTGCGCACGCACCCACACGCCGGCGCACAGATCCCCAACGGTCGCTCGACCGCCGGCAGCGCCGTGCGGCGCGGTTTCGTTGCGCTGACCCCGTGTTGGCCCGCCCCCTGCATCGCGGCGCCGCGACCGAGGCCAATGCTGACCTCCTATCTCAATGGCCGCGCCAGCGCGGCGCCTGCAACCAAAGAGGACCCATCATGAAGCTCATCGAGCGCGGCTCCCGTGCCGCCATCGTCGTCGCCTTGCTCGCGGGCACGTCGGCCACCGCGTCGGCTCAGAACGTCGCCTTCGCCAACGCGCCCAAACAGACCCCGCTGCAGGCCAAGTACTTCACCTGGGAGAACGAGGCCGGGGGCCTCAAGTGCGCGACCAAAGGCAAGCTTCAGGAGTTGGTCGGCGATCCCAACAAGTGCTACCTCGACCTCGACGAGTGCCCGCCGGCGCTCGCCGCCCTGCAGGGCAAGCTCGACGCGGACATGGTCGCGCTGTTCGGCGACCTGATCACCCACGACGACAAGGGTGACAAGCCCACATTCACCGCCGCCTGCCCCGGCGTCAACGGACCTCAGTTCACGCACCTCCTCGGCTTCAAGGGCGTGGGTTATGCGAAGGCCACCCAGTACACCGACGCCGTGCTGGGTCTGGTGACCAAGGCGCGCATCGACAAGGCGGGTCAGAACATCCGGAGCGCCGTCACAGACACACTGTGGCTGCTGGGCGACAAGGCCAAGGCCGTGCCCGCGCTCAAGGATCTGGTCGAGTACGACACCCGCAACAGCGACTACAAGCACCCCGCCCTGCAGGCGCTGGGCGCCTGGAAGTCCGACGCCGCGGTGGCCTACTGCACCAACGCGTTGACGGCCGAGAAGGACGGGCGGCTGGTCGACAGCTGCATCATGTACCTGGGCGCGGTGGGTTCGAGCGCGGCCTACGACAAGATGATTCGCGTCATGGAGAAGCACGACGACTATGTGGTGCGTGCCCTGGGCAGCCTGGGCGAGAAGAAGGCGATCAAGGTCCTCGAACAGTACATCGCCGACCACGAGGCCGTGTCCGACAAGCGCCTGGCGGCGGTCGTCAGCCTCATCAACCTCGGTGAGGACAAGCACATGGCAGAGCTCGAGATGTGCCTGCAGGGTGAGAAGCCGCTGACGACCAAGCAGAAGGAGAAGGCCGCCGAGAAGGCTGCCAAGGCGAAGGCCAAGGGCAAGGCCGTCAAGCCCGAGAAGCCCAAGAAGGCCGACGAGAAGCTGGTGCAGATGGCGGCGATGGAGTCCGTGCGCGTGACCAACGAGAAGGTCGCCAAGCGACTGACGACCGCGCTGCAGGCGGCCGCCAAGGC
The DNA here is from genome assembly GCA_937896275.1 of uncultured Myxococcales bacterium. Classification (GTDB taxonomy): domain Bacteria; phylum Myxococcota_A; class Bradymonadia; order UBA7976; family UBA1532; genus JACKDN01. The sequence continues at coordinate 2,247 of CALBMW010000704.1, read as the reverse complement.
GAAGGACGCCAAGGCCTGGAAGGGCTACCTGTATGCCACCGTGGCGCTGGCCCAGCGTGGTGACGCGGGGGCCGTCAAGGCCTTGATCGGTGAGCTCGAGAGCCCCACCGAGAACATCCGCACCGCGGTCATCGATACCATCGGCGGGCGCTACGACGTGCCCCACTCGAACTTCATGAACCGCGGTCTGGGCGTGGTGGCCGACGCCTCGTTGCTGCCGGCCGTGTTCAACTACTACGCCAACGAGCCCAAGCAGGCGGCGAAGACCAAGGCGCTCAAGGCCGCCGCCAACATCCGGGCGACGGCCGACGCGCGGGCCGCGAAGTAAGGACGATCACATCGCGTGGCTCGCGCGCACGGGGTCCCTCGCGGGCGCCCAGCCCGGTGCGCGCGGGCGAACCACAGGTCGACATCGTGCTACACACCCTGCGTACGGGGGTCGAGCGGAGACCATCCGCTCCCGGCGCAGGAGACGTGCGATGACGAGGGTGACGCGTTCGGTTGGGTGGGTGTGGGCACCGCTGGCGGCGCTCGCCCTCGCCAGCTGCGTCCAGGACGCGGGCGGCGACAGCCCGAGGGCCGAGGTCGAGGTCGAGGACGTCGCGGTGACGGCCGACGGGGCGCTGGACGCCGCGCCGGCGCCCGTGGACGCAGCCCCGGTGCCCGACGCATCGCCGATCGAGGCGGACGCGGATGGACCCACCCCGCGCTGCGCCGAGGCTTGCGAGCGCCTCCTTGCCTGCATCGTGGAGCGTTGCGAGGAGGCCACCGCGGCGCAGGCGGCCGCCGCCCGCGAAGCCTGCGCGACCCGCTGCGACGTCCAGCCCGCCCTCGCGAGCGTCGTGCTGGGCTCCGAGACCTGCCAGACCGTGGTGGACTTCGGGCGCGACGCGCTCGGCGCCGACCTCGAGGCGTGCGACGACGCCATCGAGCCGCCGCCCCTTCCCGAGGACATCCCTTGTCGTTTCCCCTGTGAGGCGGGCGAGCGTTGCCTGGGCGGCAACTGCGTCCGCGGCGATGGCTCCTGCGTGACCGACTATCACTGCCGCCCGGGCCAGCAGGTGTGCGAGGACGGCGGGTGCGTCCCCGGCGAGTTCGCCCCCTGCCGCGGCGACGGCGACTGTCACGCCGGGCACGCGTGCCGCTTCTTCGATCCCGATCCCCTGGCCAACGGCACGTGCATCATCCCGTGCGCGGAGGACCGGGCCTGCCCCTTCGCGCAGGCCTGCAACGAGGCCTTCGGCGACCTGTGCTACTTCGAGTTCTGCGGGCCTGGGACCGGCAACGGGACGCTCTACGAAGGCTGTGAGGTGGGCGCGGAGCCGGGCACCTGCTATCCGCTCGCGCGCGGCAGCGCGGCGCAGGGGCAGCCCGGCTATTGCATCGAGGGCGGCACGGCGGCGCGCGGCGCGGTGTGCGACGCCCAGGCCGACGAGCGTTCGCCGGCCTCGGCGGCGCAGCGATGCCTTCCGGGGACGCTGTGCATCGGCGACCCGGACGATCCCGCCGATCCGCACAACACGAACGAGGGCCGCGGCGCCTGCAGCAGCCTGTGCGATCCGCGGGCGCCGAGCACCTGCACGCCCGACGAGGTGTGCGTCGACTTCTCCACCCCCGACGATCCCACGACCGCCTTCGACGAGGCGCTGAGCATCGGCGCGTGCTTCGAGGTCGACTGCGATCTGGTGGGTCTGCAGGGCTGCCCCGCGGGCGAGGTGTGCCGCGTCGTGGCGGTGACGACCCCGCGTGGGCGATGCGGGCCGGCCGGCGACGTTCCGTCGGGCGCGCCGTGCGCCGATCAGGCCGACTGCGCGGGCCGGGCGGTGTGCGGCGGCGACGGGCGCGACCCGATGGTGTGCGTCGCGGACTGCGACCTGCGAGACCCCGACGGGTGCCCGCCGGGGCTGGGGTGCTACGCCGAGGATGGCTGGGCGGTGGGGTTCTGCATCTGGGGCGTCCCGCCGCCGCCTCCGCCCCCTGCCGACGCGGGCGTTGAGGACGCGGGGGCGGCGGACGCGGGACCCATCGACGCCCAGGTGGAGCCGGCGAACCCCGACTCGACGCCCCCCGACGCCGCGACGCCCTCCGACGCCGCGACGCCCCCCGACGCCTCCGTCAGCCGGGACGCTGGCGGCGACGCCTCCGTCAGCCGGGACGCTGGCGCCGACGCGGGCTGATCAGCGCCGGCGTCGCCACGCCAGCAGGAGCATCGCGAGCAGGGGGGGCAGCGCCGAGCCGCTGGGCGCC
>CALBMW010000703.1 GCA_937896275.1 uncultured Myxococcales bacterium | reverse complement strand
GCGGGCCAAGGCGCGCGCCACCGAGAACGGGACGCGGGCGCCCTCGAGATCGGCCGCGGCCAGCTGCTCGAAGGCCTGCAGGCACCGCGCGAGGGCCGCCTCGTCGTGCACGGCGTCCGCGACCACGTAGGTCGTGACCAGGCGTTGGAGGGCCGTGGCCCAGTCCGTGAGCGTGAGGTGGGCGGCCGCGTAGGCGCGGGCGTCCTCGATCAGGGCGCGCACGAGCCCGACGAGGCGCCCGACCGAGTCGACGTCGTCGGGCGGCAGCTCATGGGGCAGCCACGCGTCACCCGCGTCGCGGAAGGGCCGGTCGTCGTCGCTGCGGGCGCCGGTCAGGAAGGCGCCAAGGGTGAGGCGGCGCAGGGCCTGATCCCAGTGGTAGACGTCGCGGTCGACGAAGGTGTCGGCCAGATCGGCGCGCTCGGCGCCGCGCACGATGTGCAGGGCGTCCAGCCAGCCGCGCCAGCTGTCGGGATCGCCCCGGGCGACGGCGGGGTGTGTGACGAGGTCGACCAGCGCGGGGTAGGCGAAGTCGCTGCCGGGCAGGTCGAGCAGGCGCTCGACGGCCTCGACGACGCGGCTCTGCCCGGCCAGGCGGCGGTCGATCAGGTTGAAGGGCAGGTCGTGCCGGGCGCGGAAGATCGCCTCGACGTGGGTGAGGTAGGCCTCGCGGTCCGCCTCGGTCACCATCACCGCAATCTGGTGAAAGCGAAGGCGACTGGGGCCTTCGGTCGGGGCCTCGGTGACCAGCTGCCAGATGAGATCGGCGACGATCTCGACCTCGCGGCGCACGCCGGGGCAGGCCACGAAGGTGATGCTGTCGTCCGCCTTGGTGGCGTCTGAGCGGGTCGAGCCGTGGAGCACGGCGTCGATCGGGCCGGGCGCGGCGGGCGGCAGCGGGGGGCGCTCGGGCGCGCGGAACAGGATGTCCTGCTGGACGCGGCGGAGAAGGGTGTCACCGTCCGCCGTGGGATCGACGAACGCCGTCGCGAAGTCGCACGCGGTCAGATCGTTGAGCAGGCGCACGAACTCGCGGCCAGGGCGGCCCCAGAGCCGCAGGGCGGGCGTGTCGCCGGCGCGATCGAGGGTGAATGGATCCTCACTCTCGCGGGCGGCCGGATCGGGGCGGCTGTCGCGGCGAGCCCAGGTCGCGCGCCGGGCGGCGAGCTCGCGCTGGGCGCCGAGGCCGGTGTCGAGGTCCTCCCAGAACTCGAGGCAGGGGTTGAGGGCGTAGACGGCCAACTCGGTGTGCGCGGCCAGGCGCGCGAAGGTCTCGGCGAAGGCGGGCGCGACGTACGAGAGGCCGAAGACATGGAGCGCGGGTGGCAGGCGCAGCGTGGGCGCGGTGGCGAGCGCGTCGGGCAGCAACATCCAGCGCGCCGGAGTACCGAAGAGATCCAGCTGATCGGTGGCCGTCGCCGCCGGTGACCCGTTCAACTGGGCGGCCCCATCGGCGTCGAAGAGCGCGCGGTAGAGCGTGCGCTGCCAGGCCTCGGCCTCGGCCCAGGGCGTCCCGGCGAGCGTGACGTGGCGGTCCCAGGCCCGCAGCATGGGCCGCCGCGCGCGCGCGTAGGCCTCGAAGAGGGACGCCAGCAGCCTCGCGAGTTCGAGCGCCCGCAGGTCGGGATCGGCGGCAGCCCCCGCAGCCTCCAGCCAGGCGCGGACCGGCTCCAGGCCCGGTCGCGCCACGAACGCCGCGTTGCGAAGGCGGGACCAGAGCAGCGCTTGCAGCGCCGAGCGCTCCAGGACGCGCACGCCGGGATCGGCCGAGGTGACCGCCTCGCGCAGGAAGCGCTCGAGGAAGTCGAAGCGAAGGTTGGCGGCGACCCCCAGCCGCTCGGCCAGGCGAAACCGGAGGAACTGAGCCACCGAGCGGTTGGGCACCACCACGGTCACCGGCGCCAGCGGATCCTCGGCCTGCGCCCGAGCCACCCGCACGGCGAGCGGCGCGACGAGCGCGTCGAGGCGGTTGGCGCAGGTGAGGTGCAGCAAGAGCCCGGCGTCTCCCTCGAACGGATCGGCGACCCTGATAGCACGTCCCCACGGCCACCGACACCGCGGACGGCGGCGCCAAGTGACAAGTGAGTATGTTCGACCCCAGGCGCCGACGCCCACTCCGGGCCACATTCCCCTCACCCACGGCGGCCGCGTGGGCTACAACCTCGCCCATGCCGACCCCGCGCGACCCCGCGACCCCCCACGGCCGTATGGCCATCGACAACCCGCGGCGCCGTGACGCGCTCGCGGCCGAGGTCATGTTGGGCGCCGTGCACGGCCTGCCTGCGGACGCCCGCGTCCTGGTGATCGACGACCTCGATGGCCTGGTCGAGGCGGGCCTCCGCGAGCGCCACGCGCGTGTCTACCGCTGGTGCCGCCTGACCGTGGGCGATCGTCCCGGCCTGCCCTGGCCCGGCGCTGGCCCCTTCGACGCCGCCTGCCTGCGCCTGCCCAAGATCAAGGCAGCCTTCGAGATGGCGCTGCACGCGGCCGCTTCGGTCCTCGCGCCGGGCGCGCCGCTGTGGGTCTATGGAGCCAACGACGAGGGCATCAAGTCCGCCGCCCGGGTCATCACGCCGATCTTCGGGTCAGCGGCCGCGATCGACGCTCGCCGCCACTGTCGCGTCATCGAGGCGCACCGCCCCCGAGAGGCCTCGGTGCGCACCCGCCTGGCCGAGTGGCGCGGCTTCGTCTCGCCACCCGTCGCCGGTCACGCCCAGTGGGTCACCTACCCGGGCGTCTTCGCCAAGGGCGTCCTCGACGCGGGCACCGCCGTGCTCCTCGCGGCCCTCCCCGCCTTCTCGGGCCAGCGCGTCTTGGACTTCGGCTGCGGCGGCGGTCCGATCGCCGCCGACATCCTGCGCCGCGCGCCCGACGCTGAGGTCCACCTGCTCGAGGCCGACGCGCTGTCCCTGCTGGCCGCGCACGAGAACCTGCCCGGTGCCCCGACCCACCTCTCCGACGCCTGGCACGGCCTCCCGCCCGGCATCCGGTTCGACCGCGTCGTGAGCAACCCGCCCATCCATCGCGGCAAGGGCGAGGACTTCGAGGCCCTGCGCGCGCTGGTGCTGGGCGCGCCCGCCGTCTTGCGCCCGGGCGGCGAACTGTGGATGGTCGTCCAGCGACAGGTGCCGGTGGGCCCGTTGCTCGAGTCCTGCCTCGACCGCGTCGAGATCGCTCGACAGGACTCGCGGTTTCGTGTGTGGCGCGCCCACGCGCCCGCCCGCTGAGAAAACGCACGCTGAGAGGGAATGATGGAGCGCCTCGACAAGATCCTCGCCGGCCGTGGGCTGGGCACACGGCACGAGGTACGGGCCCTCGTGAAGCGCCGACTCGTGACCGTCGATGGCGAGGTCGTGCGCGACTTCGGCCTCAAGGTCGATCCCGCCGCCGACATCCGCTTTCAGGGTGATCCGGTGGCCGCGATTCCCGTCCTGGTGCTCTTCCACAAGCCGTCGGGCGTGGTGTCGACCATGGACGACGACTGGGGCCGCACGTCTCTCGTGGGGGCGCTGCCGGAGCGCTGGGAGGGCCGCCTGCACCCGGTGGGTCGCCTCGACGCGGACACGACCGGCCTGCTGCTGTTCAGCGCCGACGGCCAGATCACCCAGCGGCTGCTGCACCCGCGCCGAGGCATCGAGCGGGAGTACCGTGCGACCGTCGAGGGGGCGCCCGATCCCTCGCTCGTCGACCGGCTGGCCGCCGGCATCGAGACCGCCGAGGGCCTCGCCTGCGCGCGCGTCACCCACATCGAGGCCGACGAGGTGCGGCTGGTCGTCACCGAGGGCAAGCACCGCATGGTGCGCCGCATGCTCGCCAACGCAGGCCACCCGGTCCTGGCCCTGCATCGCGTCCGCTACGGCGAGGTTCACCTCGGCGCGCTGCCCGAGGGTGAGGTGCGCGAGGCGACGCCCGAGGAGTTGGCCTGGGCCCGAGGCGGCTGATGCCGTAGGGCGCCGCGCGCCGCCTCGCCCGGCTCACCCTCGCGACGGCGCCCGACCCCGGGACATCTTCGAGCCGTGAGGTGCCACGAGGAGGCACGAACCCATGCACGACATCCGATTCGACGATCGCGTGGCCATCGTCACCGGCGCCGGGGGCGGTCTGGGCCGCGCCCACGCCCTGCTGCTCGCTGCCCGCGGGGCCCGCGTCGTCGTCAACGACCTGGGCGGCGCCACCGACGGCACCGGGGCCACCACCGCGCCCGCCGACGCCGTGGTGGCCGAGATCCGGGCCGCCGGCGGCCAGGCGATCGCCAGCTACGACTCGGTCGCGACCCCCGAGGGGGGCGACGCGATCGTCCGGGCCGCCGTCGACGCTTTCGGCGCCGTCGACATCCTGGTCAACAACGCGGGCATTCTGCGCGATCGCTCGCTTGGCAAGGTCGGAGCCGAGGATCTCGGGGCCGTGCTGGCGGTGCACCTGAAGGGCGCGTTCCACGTCACCCGCCCCGCCTTCGCCGCCATGCGGTCGCGCGCTTACGGTCGGATCGTCTTCACGTCCTCGGCCTCCGGTCTCTTCGGCAACTTCGGCCAGAGCAGCTACGCTGCGGCCAAGGCCGGCCTGGTGGGCCTGTCGAACGTCGTGGCCATCGAGGGCGCGAAGTACGGCATCCACGCCAACGTGGTGGCGCCCATCGCGCGCACCCGCATGACCGAGGCCATCTTTGGTCCGATGATGGCGCGCTTCGAGCCCGAGATGGTCAGCCCCGTGGTGGCCTGGCTGTGCAGCGAGGCGTGCGAGGTGACGCACGAGATCTACTCGGTGGGCGCCGGTCGTGTGGCCCGTGTCTTCGTTGGCCTCACCCCGGGGTGGTACGCCGGCGAGGCCGGGCCGAGCGTCGAGGACGTCGCGCGAAACGCCGCCACCATCCGCGAGACCGAGGGCTTCATCGTACCGGCGAGCGTGAACGACGAGTTTCTGCAGCTTCGAGCACTGTTCGCCCAGAGCCGGTGATCGTCGGGCTCGCCGAGGGTCGCCGCTCGCGCGCCGGAGTCGCCGATCGCTATCCTCTACGGCGCACCCGGAGGACCGATGCGTCGCTTCCTGCTCACCGCCACGCTGTCCGTCGCCACGCTGCCCGCCGCCACGCTGCTCCTGAGCGGCGCCCCCGCCGGCGCGGCCGAGCTGCAGGTCGTGGCCGAGCCGGGCGTGGATCTGTGGCTCAACGGCCGTCACCGCGGGACGACCACGGCCGCCGAGGGCGGGCGCCTCTTCACGGGACTGCCGGCGGGCACGTTCGCGCTCAAGATCATGCGCTCCGGTCAGCGCGCGCAGGTGTTCAGCGGTCGATTGCGCGGGGACGAGACGCGGATCATCGAGCTCGCGGCGGCCCCCGTGCGCGCCCGCGAGGCCGGCCTGCTCGTCGAGAGCGCCCCGGTCAGCCCCCCCGCCGAGGTCTGGCTGGACGGGGAGCGTCGCGGCCTGACCCCGCTGACGCTGGACGCGCTGCCCGCGGGCCGGCACCACCTCGAGGTGCGCCGCGGCGGCCAGGTCGCCGCGCATGACGTCCAGCTGGTGCGGGGCCGCGTGGCTCACGTGACGGGACAGTTCGGCCAGGCACGCATCGTCGACGAGGGCGGCGGCGAGGTGCTGCTCGGAGCGCACGAGGGCGTCGCGATCCCGGGCGAGGTGCTGGCCGAGGGCTGGCGCG
>CALBMW010000702.1 GCA_937896275.1 uncultured Myxococcales bacterium | reverse complement strand
GGCGCGGCCGCCGGCGTCGGCGTCGCGGGTCGCCTGCACACGGTCGCGCCCCCACAGCGCCAGGAAAGCCAGGGGCGCGGCGAACACGACGATCCAGAACCACACGGCGGTGTGGGCGGCCGATGGCGCGGCCGTGAGGTCGACGTCGGCCCGCACGGTGCGCAGCGCGGGGCCGTCCTTGGACGCGGGCTCGTCGCCGCTCGGCGTGGCCGTCGCCGTCGCCGTGCCGTGCACCTCGACCGACAGCGCGGACGTCCGCTTGACGACGTAGCGGCCCGTGGTCGGATCGAAGGTGCTCAGCGACACGGGCGGGATGGCGAGTCGCCCGGCGCGCGTCGGCTTCAGCAGCCAGGTCTGACTGCGCACGCCCACGACGCGGTCGCCCTCCATGCGGGTGTCGACCCGCGAAGTCGGCGGAAACACTCGGAAATCTGGGGTGTCGGGCAGCTCGACCTCGGGCGTGATCTCGATCATGCCCTCGAGCCGCGTCACCACGGTGAGCTGAACGCCCTCGTCACCCTTGAGGCTACGGCGATCGACCGACGCCCGCAGGTCGAGGCGTCCGACGGTCGGACCCCGAAAGTCGGCCGGTCGCCCGGTCGTGGGCAGCGCCTTGACGGTGATCGGGTGCGCGACGGCGTCGCGCTCGAGAGCCTGCGAGCGCGTGCCACCGAAGCCGCCGCGGCGCAGCTGCATGGTGGCACGCACGGGGGGCAGGCTCAGGGCGCCCGTGCGCGTGGGGAAGAGCGCGTAGTGGGCTGCCTCGTCGCGCGCGAAGACGTCCGAGCCGATCTGCACGAGCTGGCTGCGGGTGCGGCCGCGCTGACCGGGTTCCTGGCTCCAGAAGCCTTCGAGGTCGACCTTGCCCAGGTCGAAGTTCGTCGCGCGGACGTCGCGGTTCACGTGGACGAGCAGGCGCGCCTCGATCTGCTGGCCCAGCCACACCTCGTCGGTGTCGACCTCCCAGCTCAGGAAGGCGGCGCGGTCGAAGCCCTCCGGTAGCACGCCGGCGTCCGCCGCCTCTTCGGCGCCCTCCGGGGCCACGTCGGCCGAGCCGCCTGATGTGCCCCCGCCCGCCTGGCCCCCGCCCGCCTGACCCCCACCGACCTGGATTCTGATGGGTTGGCTCTGCGCCGTCTGCGCGCCGGCCTTGAGCACGAAGGCGCCGATGGTCTGGTCGCCGGGCTGCTGCGCCTGGAGGCTCAGGTCGAGGACGGTGGTGTTCTGTTTTCGCAGGGAGTCGTAGCTGGTGCGTTGGGAGCGTCCAACGAGTCGCCAGCCGTCCAGATCAGGCGCCGCCAGGTCGCTCTGGCCCTGAGCGACGCCCGCCACCTGGACGCGCACGGTCACCTTCACCACACCGCCGACCTCGACCTGCGCCCGATCGGCCCGCGCGGTGACGCTGAGCTGCGCCGCCGCGACGGCGGGCAGGCTGGCCGCGAGCAGCAGGCCGATCAGCAGCGAGGGCAAGGGGCGCACGGGTCAGTAGTCCTCCATGCGCGGCACGACGCGCAACTCCCGGAGCGCCTTCTCGAGCTGGGGGTTCTCGTCCTGCTTGTCGAGCGCCTCGATCAGCTTCTCGGCGTCGACCTGGTCGGGCTGCGGCTGCTCCTTCGGCGGGTCGTCCTTGGCCTGCTGGTCCTTCTGCTGGTCCTTCTGATCGTCCTGCTTCGGGTCGTCCTTCTTGTCCTGGTCGTCCTTTTCGTCCTTCTCGTCCTGCTGCTGGTCGTCCTTGCCCTCGTCCTTCGGGGGGCCGACCTCGAGCTGGTAGACGTTCTCCTGCTCCCCGGCCGTCTCGACGAGCACGAGCGCGCGCCGCGCCCCCTCGCCCTTGGGCAGATCCAGCACCATGCCGTTCTTGGTGGCGCGCGCCTTGGCCAGCGGCGCCTTGCCCGCCTCGTCGAAGAGCGTGGCGTTCAGCATGGCCCGCTGCGGATCGAACTGGACGGTGACCTGCCGCTCCTCGCCCGCGGGGGCGCTGACGCGGAACCAGTCACCGTCGCCGGGGCAGGCCTTCAGCCCGCCCTGCTGCCCGTCGGCCAGCTCGTGGGCGGTCTCGGCGGTGTCGTTGTCTTCGAGCTGATCGTCTGCCGGGCACGGTGGCACGACGTCCACGCGGATCGTGTACTTGAACTCGGCGTCGCCCGGTCCGAAGAGGCGCGCGCTCCACGTGCCGTCGGCCGGTACCCCGTTGACGCCCACGGTCGCCTTGCCGGCCACCACCGGCGCCTGGCGCAGCGGCTCGGCGCGCCCCTCGACGTAGAGTTCGAGGGTCAGCTCCCGGTGATCGCCCTCGGTGGTGTCGATCTTGCCGTCCACCGTCACGTACAGCAGCTCGTCGCGCTTGGCCCTCAGGGTGTACCAGTCCTCGTCAGCCGGGCAGATCACGCGGTCCTTCGACTTCTGCTCGTCCCAGGGGGGGGCCCCGTCCCGCGCGCCGTCGGGCTCGTGGTCGTCGTCTCGCTTCAGGCAGGGCGGGTTCGCCATGTACCACGCCAGCTCCAGGTTCCAGCGCGCGTCGGCGTCCTCCGGATCGATCTGCAGCACCTTGGCGAACTCGACCTGCGCGACGTCCCACTTCTCTTGCGCGGCGGCCGCGACGCCGCGGGTGAAGGCCACGCGCGCCTGCATCTGCGCGTGGCTCTCGGGTCGGTCCTCGGGCTTCTTCGCCTGATCCTCGGCCACGCGGCGCCAGGCCTGATCGAGGGCCTTGTCGGCCTCGTCCGGCTTGGTGCGCAGCAGCTCGCCCACCGCCCGCGCGAGGTGCACCTCGGCGGCGTCGTCTTCGACCTTCGCCAAGGCCTCGATCGCGCCCTCGGCCTCGGCGGCGCGCAGCTTGCCGCGGGCCTCCTCGACGTCGCGGTCGGCGCAGGTGAACGGGCCGAAGCCCGCAAGAAACAACGAGAAAATGGCGATACGGGCCTTCACGCCAGCTCCCCCGGGCGCCGCCGCCGCCGCCGCTCGCCGACGAGCAGCTCGACGAGCAGCAGGGCGATGGCCGGCAGCAGCGCCCACTGGAACTTCTCGCCGTAGGTGTGGCGGATGGCTGCCTCGACGGCCGACTTCTGCAGCGTGTCGAGCTCGTCCGCCACCGCGTCGGCCACCTGCTCGCTGCCGTCGTACTGGAAGACGCGGCGCGCGTCGGTGGCCGCGGCCGGATCGGCGAGCCGGGCCAGATCCTCGAGCAGCGCGATGTTGAGCTTGCTGTAGATGGGCTTGCCGGCCTGATCCTTCTGGTATCCCTGGTGCTTGCCGTCCTCGTCGAGCAGCGGGATGGGCTCGCCGAGGCGCGTGCCCACGGCGATGGCGAAGATCTGGATGCCCTTCTCGCCCGCCTCCTTGGCCGCGGCCTTGGCGGCCTCACCCTGATCGCTGGCCACGTCCTCGCCGTCGGTGATGAGCAGCAGCACGCGGCTGCGGCTCTGCTTGTCGCCGCGATCCTCGTCACCCGTCAACAGCCGCGTGCCCTCCTTGACCGCCATCGCCAGGTTGGTGCCGCCGACGGGCATCTGCATCGGATCGAGGCTGTCGAGGTACAAGCGGATGGCGGCGCGGTCGTGCGTCAGGGGCGACTGGGTGAAGGCGATGCCGGCGAAGGGCACCAGCGCCGTGCGGTCGCCGGTGAGCTGCTTCATCAGCCGATCGAGCTGATCGCGGGCGCCCTGCAGGCGGCTGGGCACCACGTCCCGGGCCAGCATCGACTTGCTGATGTCGAAGGCGACGGCGATGTCGATGCCGCTGGGCCGCAGCGCGTCCGGCCGACTGCCGTACTGCGGCCGCAGGGCGGCCACGGTGGCCAGCGTCACGCCGAGCACCACGAGCAGGTGCTTGAACAGGCGTCGCTCGAGGCTGAAGGTCTCGAGCAGCTTGGCGACCAGCCGGTGCTCGCCCGCCACCTGGGTCAGGTGCCGGCGCACCAGATGCCCGTACGCCAGGAGCGCGACCACCAACAGCGGCAGCGCCGCCATCCACCACCAGCCCGCGTTGCCCCACCTCACGGGAACCTCCGCAGCAGCGTCTGGGACAGCAGGATCTCGAGCAGCAGCAGGCCGAGCGCCGGCAGCAGGAACCAGCCGAACAGCTCGGTGCGCTCGGCGGCCGCGTAGTCGACGAGCCGCGACTTCTCGAACTCGTCGAGGATGCTGCGGAAGTCGCGCTTCAGCGCCTTCTCGTCGGTGCTGCGGAAGAACTTCCCCTGGGTCGTCGCGGCGATCTCCTCGAGCAGCTTCGGGTTCACGGCGTTGTCGACCGCCTTGTAGACCCGGTGTCGCGTGAACATGTCGACCATGTCGGTGGGCTGCCGCGACTGGTCCTCGCTGCCCACGAGGATCGGGAAGACCTTGATGCCGCGCTCGGCCGCCGCCTTGGCCATCTCGCTTGGCGAGACGTTGCTGCCGTTGTCGTCGCCGTCCGTGATGAGGATGACGACGCGCGTCTTGGCATCGCTGTCCTTGAGGCGGCCGAGGCTCATCGCCAGCGCGTTGCCGATCACCGTGGCCGAGCCATCGATGTCGCCCAGCTTCATGCGGCCGAGGATGTCGAGCATGACGCCGTAGTCGAGGGTGAGCGGGAACTGCAGGAGGGCCTTCTTGCCGAACACCACGAGGCTCACGCGGTCGTAGCGGCGGCTCTCGATGAAGTCGGTCAGCACCGCGACGGCGGCGGTGAAGCGGTCCGGCGGATCCTGGCCCGCGTTCTGGACGCGAACCAGCTCCTCGTCGCTGACGTCGACGGTCGCCATCGAGCCCGACAGATCCAGCGCGACCACGATGTCGATGCCCTCGACCTCGGCGGTCTCCTCGGCGGTGAGCTGGGGGCGCGCGGCGGCGATCAGCATCAAGGCGAGCGCGCCCATGCGCAGCGCGAAGGGCAGGCGGACGAGGCGCGCGCGCCAGCCGGGCGCCACGCCGGCGGTTCGATGGCCTGCGGGGTAGCGCAGGCCGGGCGTATGGGCGTGGCGGCGCAGCCAGGCGTAGAGCGTGACGGCCACGGCGACCGCCGTGAGCGTGGCCAGCCCCGCCCAACTCCAGGGCCCATAGTCCGGCCAGGTCACGACGCCACCTCGGCGGCCTTGGGCACGGTCACCATCACCTCGTCGGGCACGCGGGTCAGCCCGATCAGCCCGCGGGCGAGCTTCATCATCGTGTCCAGGGCGGCCTCGCCGGGGTTGAAGTCGGCGAACTTCACGAGATCGGTCTCGTCGAGGAAGTCGTCGATGCCCAGGCGCGCCGGATCGGCGAGCGCCAACTGCGCGACACGACTGCGGATTTCGTCGCTGGTCATCTCGAGGGCGCTGAACCCGAAGCGCCGCTCCAGGTAGGCGCGCACGACCTCCGAGAGGCGGACGTAGTACCGCATCACCTCGCCCTGGCC
>CALBMW010000701.1 GCA_937896275.1 uncultured Myxococcales bacterium | reverse complement strand
CGTCCGGGGCAGCCACCGCGGCGCGCGGATCGACCGGGATGACCGCGATCCCGACCGCGGCCGCGTCCGCCCGATCGGCGGGGGCCGCCGCGGGCGCAGCGCGTGGCACGTCACGAGACGGCGTGCGGTTCATCAGCCAGGCGGCCCCCCCCACCAGGGCGCCGACGAGGGCGGCCAGGGCCAGCACCATCATCCCCTCGCCGCCCTTGGCGCGATCCTTCGCCGCCATGCGCGCGCGCGCCGGGTGGCCCTCGCGAGCGGCCTCGGGCCCCGCGTCACCCGCCATGAGGACCGACTCGACCACCTCGTGCGGGCGCGCCGGCGCCGCCGTCGGCACCTCGTCGAGCCGCTCGAAGGGGGTGGGTGCCCGGGGCAGCGGCCGCGACGAGGCGACCGCCGATCGAGACGCGTCGGCGCGCACCGACCTCCGCTCCCCCGTCCGGCCGCCCTCGGCCTCGCGCTCGTCATGCCGATCGACACGGTCCTGCGGCCGCTCGGTACGCCGCTCGATCCGGCGCGGCGCCTCGTCGACGGGGCGCGCCGGGCGGTCGGTCAGCATCGCGACCTCGACCTCGAGGGCGCGCAGGCTGCGCTCGCGAGCCGCCAGGCGGTGCATCTCGGCCTCGACGCGCTCGATCTGGATCTGGTTGTCGCGCAGCCAATCGCGCACGTAGCGCAGCTTGGCGTCGAGCTCGCGCTGCCTCTCTCGGCGGCTGTCGACCTCGGCCTTGAAGGCCATGTCGCGCGACAGATCGCGATCGATCTGATCGATGGTCTCGTTCACGCGCTGCCGGAAGTGCGGCAGCAACTCGTCGATGAAGGCGTCGACCGACGCGAAGCTGGCCTCGCTGATGGCCCTGAGCGCCGGGCGGCCCATGCCGCGCAGATCGCGCTCGACGTCGACCCAGTCCATGAGGATGCCGTCGAAGGCCCCCACATCACCGCCGGGGCCGTCGAGCGCGTCCCCGCCGAAGTCGGCGCGGGCCGACGGCGGGACGATGCCGCTGAGGGCCGTGTAGAGCAGGCGGCCCAAGCCCCGGACGTCGTCCTTCACGCCTTGGGTGTGACCGCGGCGCGGCGGCGCCCACCCGACCACGCGGACGGTGTCGATGCCGCCGTCCCGCGGGTTGAGCACGATGGAGCGGGCGTTGAGCGCACCGTGAGGCACGCCGACGCGGTGGGCGGCCTGCAGCGCCGCGGCCGCCTGCATCACGACGGCGAGGGCCTCGACCTCGGGCAGGCCCTTGCCGCGGAGGGCGACCCGTATCTCGAGGTTCTGCCCCTCGACATAGTCGAAGGCGGCGTAGGCCGGCTCGAGGACGCGCTCGAGCTGCACCAGCCGCGGCACGCCAGGGTGGTCGGCGGCGCCCAGGTTCTGCGCCCAGTCGGCGAAGGACTGGCGATCGATGTTCCGCCCGTCCTCGACGAGCAGCGACACGAGCGGGCGCGCGCCCTCGGCGAGCCGCGCCTTGAAGCGGCCGGCGCCCATGCCGAGCCCGAGGCGCTCGACGAACTCGACGTCCGCCAGCGACGGGAGCGGTCCGATCTCCAGAGAGGACTGCGGCATGACGGCGCACCATAGTTCAGGGATGGGGCCCTTTCAAGGTGCGCCGGCGGCGCGGCGCGATCAGGTCCGTCGATGTCAAGTGCGCGGAATCTTCAGCGGCCCTGCGCCGCAGCGCGCGTGCGCGACCCGCGCTGGCGTGGCCCGCCGTCGCAGGTATAGGGTCATCCCCCATGCGCCGCATCGGCCCCGCCCACCTGACCGCCCTCGCCGTCCTGCTCGCAGGCGTGGGTCTACCCTCGGCGGGCGGCTGGGGTGCGCTGGCGGCGGCCCTGGGCGCCGGTGCCGCGGTCATGGCCCTGGCGCGAGGCGCGAGCGGCCCCACGCGGATCGCGGCGTGGTTCCTGGCGGTGGGCGTCCCCTTCGTGCTGTTGACGCTGTTCACGCTGCGGATCGCGGCCCCGAACATCATCATCGCCGGGCAGAAAGCGGCTGAGCGGACAGCCGTCTCCACGCTTCGCACGGTGCTGTGGGCCGAGGACGAGATGGTGCGGCGCCGGAGGCGCGCGGGCCTGTTCGCCGAGCTGTCCGGGGCGCGGCCCGTCGAGCCGCCGCTTCCGGCCGAGTTGCTGCGCGAGACCTTCGCGCGCTTCGAGGCGGGCGCCCACGGACCGATCGTGCAGTTCGCGGGCTACCACTTCCAGATCTACGTGCTGACCTCTGACGGCGCGGTGACCGACGGCGGCCAGGTGCCGCCGGGCGCGCTGGAGTGGGTCGCCTACGCCTGGCCCGTGCGCCGGGGCCACACCGGCTTCGCCGCGTTCTGTATCAACCGTCACGAGGACATCCTCGAGACCGCCAACGACCAGGGCTACTCGGGCCCCGCGCGCGCTCCGGCCTTCGACGCCTGCCTCGCCGCGGACCGCCCAGCCGATCGGCTGGTCGACGGCACGGGCGGCGACGGCGCCGCTTGGAGCCGCTGGCGGGGCAAGCGCACACGACGCAGCCGCGAAGGCGCCTGAGAGCCCGTCATGGCGTCGCGCCGACCCCGACCCCCCTACAGACCGAGGGTCCAGGCCCCCCACGTGAGCGTCCAGGCGGCGATGGCGACGGCGGTCAGCAGGTTCATCCCCAGCCCCGCGCGCGCCATGTCGCGCAGCGTCACCCGCCCCGAGCCGTAGACGATCGCGTTGGGCGGCGTCGCGACGGGCAGCATGAAGGCGCAGGACGCGGCGAGCGTGGCCGGCAGCATCAGCAGCGCCGGCGAGAGCTTCATCGCGACCGCCAGGCCGCCGATGACCGGCAGCAGCACGGTCGCGGTGGCCGTGTTGCTGGTGACCTCGGTGAGGAAGGTCACGAACAGCACCACCGCCAGCACCACCAGGGCCACCGGCAGCAGCGCGGCCACGCCCGCGAGCAGCTCACCCAGCCAGACCGACAGCCCCGTCTTCTCGAACCCCGAGGCCAGGGCGAAGCCGCCGCCGAAGAGCAGCAGGATGTGCCACGGAGTGCGCGCCGCCTCCGGCCAGGTCAAGAGCGGTCGCCCCTCGCCCGACGGCACCAGGAACACCAGCACCGCGGCGGCGATGGCGATGGTGCTGTCCGACACCGCCTTGGGGTCGTAATCGAAGGCGGCCAACAGCCAGCGCCGCGCGATCCACGCCGCCGCGGCCAGGGCGAAGACGACGGCGGTGCGGCGCTGCCCAGGCGTCCAGGGGCCAGGATGGCGCGCCAGCGCCTGACGCGCCGGGTGATCCTCGGCCAGGGCCTCGCGGGGCACCGCGAAGGCGAAGCGGGTCAGGTAGATCCACGCCAAGAACAGCAGGATCAGGGTCAGCGGCGCCGCGAAGAGCATCCAGTCGCCGAAGGACACGTCCACGCCGAACTTACGCGCGACCCCGATGAAGACGCCGTTGGGCGCCGTGCCGATCAGGGTGCCCATGCCACCGATGCTGGCCGAATACGCCAGGCCCAGCATGAGCGCCTTGCCGAAGGGCCCCGCCGTCTCCCCCTCGATGGCGGTGGCCACGGCCATCGCGACCGGCAGCATCATCAAGGTGGTCGACGTGTTCAGCAGCCACATCGACAGCAACCCGCACGCGAGCATGAAGCCCAGCACCAGGCGGTCGGCCCGCGTCCCGACCAGCCGCACCAGGAACAGCGCCATGCGCTGATGCAGCCCCCAGCGCTCGACGGTGAAGGCGAGCTGGAAGCCCCCGAAGAAGAGCCACACCAGATCGTGACCGTAGCTGGGCGCCACCGCGGCGGCGGGCTGGATGCGCGCCACCGGAAAGAGCGCCAGCGGCAGGAGCGCGGTCACCGCGACGGGCATCGCCTCGGTCATCCACCACGTCGCCATCCAGAGCGTCACCCCCGCGAGGCGCTGCCCCTCGACGCTCAGCCCCGCCGCGGGCGGCAGGCACCAGACGATCACCGCCAGCAGGGGCCCCGCCACCAGCCCGACGCGCCCGCCGTGCCCCAAAGCCCCTGGATTCGACGCCCCACTCACGACCCGACCCCCTCGCCGCCCGCCCCTTCCGGGGATCGCCCTGGCCGCATAACCATGCCGAATTTGTGCTCATGATCGTAGGGGCCCGGTCGATGAAAAGGTCAGTCGGCGCCGGGTCAGCGTCGATGGCGAGCCGCCGAGGATCGGCGGCTCGGGTCATTGGGTCGGCACGCCGCAGGGACGCGGTGCGAACGCGCTTCATGGAGGAATCGGACATGCACTCGTGGATCGTCACGACGACGGAAGATCGTGTCTTTGTGGGCCGGCGGATTCTTGCCCTGATGCAAGATCCCCGATCCGACGCGACCCGCCTGGGTCGCCTGGTGGACGCGGTCGACTCGCTCGCCGAGACCGTCCTCGAGACGGCCGAGGTCCTCTATGAAGGTCGGGGGCGAGTGACCTCCGCGACGCAGGCGGTGACCCTCATCGGCTATGACCGCCTGGAGCGGCTGGTGCGCCGCTTCCTGCGCGAGGAGTACGCGCGCCTCGCCGACGACGCGGCGGAGGTGTCGGCCCCGCTGATGTCGCTGGTCGAGCCGCGCTACGCCGCGATCTGAGGGACCCCTGCCGGGGCGCGCGCCGTGACGCGAAGCCCCCGCGCGAAGCATCCGGGTCGCGAACTCGCCGCATATCATCGAGCCTTGTTAGAGTGCGGCGTCTCCGCCACCCGGATACGTCGAATGTCGCATCGCTCGCTCGTGCTCGTCGCCCTGCTCAGCAGCCCCCTCGT
>CALBMW010000700.1 GCA_937896275.1 uncultured Myxococcales bacterium | reverse complement strand
GAAGCCGATGGCGTTCTACACCGAGAACCCGGTCTTCTGGGTGAAGATGGCCCTGCTCGGTGCAGCGGGCCTGCTCGAGATCTACCCGCAGGTCGTGCTCCTGCCGTGGCAGTTTCAGGCGGGCAGGCGGCCCATCGTGCCGAAGCCGCACCAGTTCCCGATCATGTTCAGGCTGGCCGCGGCGCAGTTGCCCTGCATGGTCGCCGTAGTGATCTGTGCCACCTTCATGGCGCGCGGGCTGGGTTTGCCGGTGCGGGACTCCGCCTCGGCCACGGCGGTCGCGGGGGCCTCCGCGGAAGGGCACCCCGGCCGGGCCCTGTATGTCCAATATTGCCAAGCGTGTCACCAGCCCGACGGCAAGGGCCTCGACGGCCTGCTCGCGGCGGACTTCGTCGACGATCCCGGGTCCCTCGCCAAGACCGACCAGATGCTCCTGGCGATCATCGAACGCGGGACCCAGGGCGCGATCGGGACGATGCCGGCATGGGGCCAGGTGCTGTCCGAGGCGCAGCGGCGCGAGGTGTTGGCCTTCATTCGCGGCGCCTTCGGGCCAGCCCGCTAGCCTGCTCTGCGGGGGGGGCAGGGGTCGCGGGCGCGCACAGGGCGGAGGGGGTCAAGACTCGCTACTTGACATATAGAGGGCGCTGGCCCGCAGGCTGGGGCAGGCCCCGCCGGATGGGGTCAAGACTAGCTACTTGACATATAGAGGGCGCCGCCCCGCAGGCTGGGGCAGTGGGGGTCAGGCAGATGTGGTCCCGGTGCCCAGGCTGGTTCCAGGTCATGGCGAGTCTTGACCCCTTTCCGTCTCGATCCGCCGTGTGGCGGGGGCTATATGTCAAGTAGCTAGTCTTGACCCCCCTTCCGTCTCGATGCGCCGTGTGGCGGGGGCCATATGTCAAGTAGCTAGTCTTGACCCCCCCACCGTGTTCAGGCGGACGACGCGCACCGGGGGGCCGAGGCGGAAGGTGACGCGGCGGACGCCCCGGTCGTACTCGCCGTCCACGACCGGGGCGAGGTCCTCGTTGGTGGTCGCCTCGACGGTCATCTCGGCGCAGGGGCCGTCGACGAGCCCGCCGCCGCGCGGGGTCGCGCCGATCACGACGCGTGGCAGGTTGCGGATGATGCCGAGCGGCGTCGGGGCGCCGTAGATCGCGTGCAGGCGCCCCGGCTCCGCGGCGCCGCGAAAGACGCGCACGACCCCGCCGAGGTTGATCGGGATCGAGGCCACGTGGATGCAGGTGCAGGCCGTCGTGGGGAAAACCTCGCCGTCGACCGTGACCCGCGCCTGCGTGGGTTCGAACAGGTCCGCGGCGTAGCGCCCGAGGCGGGGATCGAGCCGGCCGAGCGGCGTCAGCGCGAAGGGGGCCGCGACCAGCGTGCGCGCGATGACCCGCACGATGTCGAAGGGGCGAGGATCGTCGGACGCGTAGTACTTCGCGAAGAAGTGCTGCCCGACGCCGCCGGCCGCCGCGGCGAACCCGATCGATCGGAAGGGGGCCTCGCCCGCGGCCGTGCGCCGCACGCCCTCGATCGCCAGCGTGTCCAACTCGACCGAGGGGATCGGCGCGTCGCGCGCCACGAGGTCGCGGAGCGCCGCCAACAGCCTGGGCGCGTCACCCACGACGCCCGCGGTCTTGGCGACGAAGTCGATCGTGCCCCCGTTGGTCGGCAGCACCATCGGCAGGCCGCAGCCGGCGAACTCCGGCTCGTCGAGCACGTCGAGGGCCGCACGCAGCATCCAGTTCAGCGCGCCGTCGCCGCCGTCCGAGACCCAGATCCGCGCCCCGGCTCGCAGGAAAGCGCGCAGCGCCGGCGCGATCGCCTCGGGCGCGGGCGTCTCGAGCACCCGCCCGCCCTCGCCAACGATCGCCTGCAGCGTGCCCGCCCGCCCTCCGCGGCCCGGCCGCTCTCGCCTGTTACGGTTCTTCCGGCTGTTGGGGTTGGTGATGACCCCGACGGTGTATTGCGTCATGGTCGCCAGGACACAGGCAACAATCGTGCGCCCCACGCCGGCCCGAGGAGACCACCCCCCGCATGAAGCTCAAGGACTACGTCACCCTCGGCAACCTGCTCGGCGGCTTCGGCGCGATGCTCGCCCTCGTCCATCACCGCCTCGACCTCGCCTGCGTGCTGCTCTTCGTCGCCTACGCCTTCGACGTCGCCGACGGCCCCGTCGCCAGAATGACCAAGCAATTCGATACCTTCGGTGGCCACTTCGATACCGCCTGCGACTTCGTCACCAACTCGGTCGTCTCGGCGATGGTCGTCTACTACGCCTTTCACTACCTCGCCGGCTACCCCTGGTGGCTCGCCGCGACGCTGGGCGCGTTCCCGATCGCCACCGGCACCATCCGTCAGGCGCGCGGCCAGGACCGCCCGCTCTCCTACCCCTGCTATTGGCTGGGCGTCCCCCGGCCGGTCTCGGCCTTCTTCATCGTCGCGCTCATCCAATCGACGCTCTTCTCGATCGAGGGCTCGCCGCTTCGGCAGATCGTCCACGCGACGACCGCGCTGCTGGTCGTGGTGCTCAGCTTCCTCCACCTGTCGACCCTGCCCTTCCCCAACCACCACCAGCGCCGCTGGATGGGCACGATGCGCGTCGGCAGGATCTGGT
>CALBMW010000699.1 GCA_937896275.1 uncultured Myxococcales bacterium | reverse complement strand
GCACGGCGGTCGGCCGTCGGCCGCGCTTCGACGACGCTCGGGTCGCGCGGCTGGAGCTGGTGCCCCTGGGCGAGGCGCGCGTGCTGGCGGTGGTGCTGCTCGAGGACGGGGGCGTCCGTGACCGCGTGGTGCGCTTCGACGGTGGCCGGGCCGAGCTGCAGCGCGCGCAGAACCTCTTCAACGGGCGCTTCGCGGGCGTACCGCTGAGCGAGGTGCGCGCCCGCCTGGCGCGCGACCTCGCGCAGGCCGAGGACGACGGCGATCCCGAAGGCTCCCTGCTGCGGCTGGCCGAGCGCGCGCTCCCGCCCGAGGAGTCGATCGAGGACGCGGTCTTCGTCGCCGGACGCACGCACCTGCTGACCGACGGCGACGGCGCCGATCGGGTCGGGGGCGTGATGCGCACGCTCGAGGACAAGCAACTCCTGCTGCAGTTGCTCGATGATCTCACCGTGCCGGACGGCCCGCGCGTGATCTTCGGGGCGGACACCGAGGTCGAGGCGCTCAGCGGCTGCACGCTGGTCACCGCCTCCTTCGGCGTGGAGGGGAGGCGCATGGGCGCTGTCGCGATCCTCGGTCCCGTGCGCATGGATTACGCGCGCATCGTGCCATGGGTCGACTACACGGCCCACGCGATCAGCGGTATGCTCGGCCGCGCGGGCGCGGCCTGAGGCGGGTCGAGGCGCGGCGGTGTCTCGGCGTGGGTCGGGCGCGGCCGGTCTTCTGTGGTGTGGCCGGGTGTGGCGCGGCCCGAGCGGCCCCGGCGCCGGGGCGGGAGGACGATATTTGAGCCAGGGAGAGAGCATGTCCGACGGCAGCAAGAAGGTTCCGGGCCTCGACGAGGCGATGCAGGCCGCCGCCGAGGCCGCCGCCGCCGCCATCGAAGGGGGCGACAAGGTCGCGCTGCAGCCCGAGGCGGCGCCGACCGCGCCCGTCGACGTCGAGCGCATCGCGGCGCTCACGGCCGAGGTCGAGGATTGGAAGGGGCGCGCCTACCGCCAAGCCGCGGACATCGAGAACATGCGCAAGCGCTTCGCGCGCGACAAGGAAGAGACGCGCAAGTTCGGCATCGAGGGTCTGCTGAAGGACCTCCTGCCGGCCGTGGACAACATGGAGCGGGCGCTCCAGCACGCCGAGCGCGAGGGCAGCACCGATGGCCTGCTCGACGGCGTGCGCATGGTGCTCAAGCAGTTCACCGCCACCGTCGAGAGCTACGGCGCGCGGCCCTTCGATCCGCTCGGTGAGCCCTTCGATCCGCAGGTGCACGAGGCGATGACGCAGCTCCCGTCGGCCGATTACCCGCCCAACTCGGTCATGCAGGTGTTCCAGCGGGGGTGGATGCTGCACGACCGACTGGTGCGACCGGCCATGGTGGTGGTATCGAAAGCCGCGGAGGGTTCAGGCTCGCCCGAGCCCGATCCTTCGACAGACGTGTGAGTCGAGGCATGGGACGCCCGCGTGGCGACGGATCATCGACCGCCACGACCAGGGTACGATCGCCAAGGGCGATCCACGGGGGAGCCGGTAGCGCATGATCATCGGGATCGATCTGGGCACGACCAACTCGTGCGTCGCGTACATCGAAGGCGGCGAGCCGGTGGTGATCCCCAACGCCGAGGGCAGTCGCACGACGCCCTCGATGGTGGCCATCACCGAGGCGGGCGAGCGGCTCGTCGGGCAGATCGCCAAGCGCCAGGCCATCACCAACCCTGAGCATACGGTCTTCGCCTCCAAGCGCCTCATCGGCCGGAAGGTGGACAGCCCCGAGCTCGCGGAGCACCTCGACCGCTTCCCCTATCGCGTGGTCAAGTCGCCCAACGGCGACGCTTGGATCCACCTGCGTGGCAAGGACTACAGCCCGGCGGAGGTGGGCAGCTTCATCCTCGCGAAGATGAAGCAGACCGCCGAGGACTACCTGGGCGAGGAGGTCACGCAGGCGGTCATCACCGTGCCCGCGTACTTCAACGACGCCCAGCGGCAGGCGACGAAGGACGCCGGTCGCATCGCCGGCCTCGAGGTGCTGCGGATCATCAACGAGCCCACGGCGGCGGCCCTGGCCTATGGGCTGGACCGGCAGGGTGCCCACCGCATCGCGGTCTACGACCTCGGCGGCGGCACCTTCGATGTGTCGGTGCTCGAGCTTGCCGACGGCGTCTTCGAGGTGGTCGCCACCAGCGGCGACACCTACCTGGGCGGCGAGGACTTCGACTTCCGGCTCATCGACTTCTTGCTCGGGCAGTTCGAAGAGGCCGAGCACATCGATCTGCGCGGCGACAAGATGGCGCTGCAGCGGCTCAAGGAGGCCGCCGAGAAGGCGAAGCACGAGCTCAGCTCGGCCCTCGAGACCGAGGTCAACCTTCCCTTCATCACCGCCGACGCCTCGGGGCCCAAGCACCTCAACGTGCGCATCACGCGCACGCGCTTCGAGGCGATGGTCGAGGATCTGGTGGACCGCACGCTCGAGCCCTGTCGCATCGCGCTGGCGGACGGCGGGGTGTCGAAGGAGTCGATCGACGCGGTGCTGCTGGTGGGCGGCATGACGCGCATGCCGCGCGTGCAGCAGCGGGTGGCCGAGTTCTTCGGCAAGGCGCCGAGCAAGGGCCTCAACCCCGACGAGGTCGTCGCGGTGGGCGCCTCGATTCAGGGCGGCGTGCTCTCGGGTGACGTCGAGGACGTGCTGCTGCTCGACGTGACGCCGCTGTCGCTGGGCGTCGAGACGCAGGGTGGCGTCTTCACGCGCGTCATCCCGCGCAACACCACCATCCCCTACAGCCAGAAGCAGGTCTTCAGCACCGCGGTCGACAACCAGCCCATGGTGTCGGTGCACGTGCTGCAGGGCGAACGCGAGATGGCCAAGGACAACCGCTCCCTGGCGCGCTTCGATCTGGTGGGGCTGCCGCCGGCCCCGCGGGGCGTCCCCCAGATCGAGGTCGTCTTCGAGATCGACGCCGATGGCATCCTGCGCGTGGCGGCCAAGGATCTGGGCTCGAAGAAGGAGCAGCGGGTGGACATTCGCCCGTCGAGCGGCCTCAACGAGAACGAGATCGATCGGATGATCAACGAGGCGGATCGTCACCGGCAGCACGACGGCGAGCGGCGCGAGCTCGTCGAGCTGCGCAACACCGCCGAAGGGCTGATTCACACCACCGAGCGATCGCTCGAGGAGTACGGCGACATCCTGTCGCCCCTCGACATCGAAGAGATTCGAACGGACGTCGACACGCTGCGTGCGTCGATGGACACCGTCGATCCCGAGGAGCTGCGCCTCGCCATCAGCAACCTCGAGCAGTCCGCCTATCGCATCGCCGATGCCATGTACAACGACGCGACGGACGGCTACGACCCCGAGGGTTCCCAAGATCCCAAGGAGTAGCCGGCTCGGCGGCGCCCCCTATGGCCGCGCCTTCTCCGAGGCTCCTATCCCCGAGGCTCGCCCGTGACGAACAAGGCGGACTACTACGATCTGCTGGACGTGGGGCGCGAGGCCGACGCCGACGCGCTCAAGAAGGCCTTCCGCAAGAAGGCCCTGCAGTTTCACCCCGACCGCAACTCCGATCCGGCCGCCGAGGACCAGTTCAAGGCCGTCAACGAGGCCTACGCGGTGCTCTCGGATCCCGAGCAGCGCGCCCGCTACGACCGCTTCGGGCACGAGGCGCCGGGCGGCTTCGGGGGTGGACCGGGCCCCTTCGGCTTCGACCCGGACAGCGTCCGCGACGTCTTCGGCGGCGACCTGTTCGAGCAGCTCTTCGGCGCCTTCTTCCGCGGCGGAAACGCGCGGCACGGGCGCGACGTGAGCGCGGGCATGACCGTCACGCTCGAAGAGGTCGCCCACGGCGCCGACAAGCCGCTGAGCTTCGCGCGGCGTGGCGTCTGCGCGATCTGCGGCGGCGACGGGGCGCGCCCCGGGACGCGCCCGGTGCGCTGCGCCACCTGCGCCGGCGTGGGGCAGGTGCGGTTGCGGCAGGGCTTCTTTTCGATGGTGCAGCCCTGCCCCGACTGCCGGGGCGAGGGGACGGTGATCGCGTCGCCCTGCGAGGGCTGCCGCGGCGTCGGCGAGACGCCTCAGCAGGTGACGATGCAGATCCCGGTGCCGCCGGGCATCGCGACCGGCCACAAGCTGCGGCTCGACGGTGAGGGCCACGCCGGTCGGCGGGGAGGCGCGCCGGGGGACCTGTACGTGCTGATCGAGGTCGAGCCGCACGCCTTCTTCGAGCGGCGCGACGACGATCTGGTGTGCGAGGTCCCCATCAGCTTCCCGCAGGCGGCCCTCGGCGCGACGGTCGAGGTGCCCACGCTCGAGGGCAAGGCCAAGGTGAAGGTGCCCCCCGGCACGCAGTCGGGCAAGACGCTGCGCCTGCGGGGGCGCGGCCTGCCGGCGGTGCGGGGCCGGGCCACGGGCGATCAGCTGGTGCGGCTGCAGATCGAGACGCCGACGCACCTCGACCCGGAGCAGCGCGAGCTGCTCGAGCGCCTCGAGGCGACGCTGCATGGCGAGGACGGCGAGGGCACGCCGTCGCGGCGGCGGAGCTTCCTGGACAAGCTGAAGGAGCTCTTCGATTAGGCGCGTCGTCGGCGGGCGATCAGACCGGGACGGGGACCTGCTCGACGATCTGGGCGATGATCTGCTCTGCCTCATCGTTGGCCCGGAGCAGGCCCTCGGCGGTGCCCGCGGCGTGGACCCGATGGGCAAGCACCGGGACCGCCAGCGCCTTCACGTCGTCGGGCAGCACATAGGTCCGCTGCTCGAGCATGGCGCGGGCGCGGGCGGCGCGTTGCAGGGCCAGGGCCCCGCGGGTGCTCACGCCCAGCTCGAGCTGCGGCGTCCGCCGCGACTCCTCGACCAGGCACATGATGTACTCGAGCACCAGATCGTCCACGCGCACCTGGTCCACCTGATCCTGCAGCGCGCGGAGCTGCGCGGGCCCCAGGCACGGCTCGAGGCGCGCCAGCGGATCGGCGCCCCCGTCACCGCGGAGGATCGCGCGCTCGATCGGGCCGGCCGGGTAGCCCATGTGCAATCGCACCATGAAGCGGTCCAGCTGGCTCTCGGGCAGCGGGTAGGTGCCGTGGAAGTCCTGCGGGTTCTGCGTGGCGATGACGACGAAGGGGTCCGGCAGCGGCCGGGTCTCGTTGTCGATCGACACCTGACCCTCGTTCATCGCCTCGAGCAGGCTCGACTGCGTCTTGGGCGTTGTGCGGTTGATCTCGTCGGCCAGCACCACGTTGGCGAAGATCGGGCCGGGCCGGAACTCGAAGCGCCCCTCGTCCCGCAGGAAGATGTTCACGCCCAGGATGTCGCTCGGCAGCAGGTCACTGGTGAACTGCACCCGGCGGAAGCTGCAGCCCAGGGCCCGCGCCAAGGCGTGTCCCAGGGTGGTCTTGCCGACCCCGGGGACGTCCTCGAGCAGCAGGTGCCCGCGGGCCAGGATGGCGGTGAGCGCGTGCTTGACGACCTCCTCCTTGCCCCGGACCACCGCGTTGACGGTATCGAGCAGGCGGCGGGTGCTGTCGTGGTGTGCGGACAAGCGGGTCCTCGGGGCGTGGGCGCCGACACGTTGTAAGGGGGGTGGGCCGGCGACGCAAGCCCGGGCTCGGCGGGGGGTCGCGGCACCTGATCGGGCTCATCGCTCCCTGGTATTTCGCGGGCAGCACTTGAAACGGGGACGGGGAGCGGTCAACCTGCCCCACCTCGACGTCTTGGATGGAGGTCACGATGCCGGAAGCGGCACCGAGTAAGGGTCACGCCCTCGTCATCGTGGAGTCCCCCACGAAGGCGCGGACAATCCGCAAGTTCCTCGGCGACGGTTTCCAGGTGGAAGCCTCGATGGGGCACGTGCGCGACCTGCCTTCTTCCGCCGCCGAGTTGCCGGCGTCCATCAAGGGCGAGCACTGGGCTCGGCTGGCGGTGGACATCGACCACGGCTTCGCGCCGGTCTATGTCGTGCCGAACGACAAGAAGAAGGTGGTCGCCGAGCTCAAGAAGGCCCTCAAGGGCGCGACGGTCGTCTACCTCGCGACGGATGAGGATCGCGAGGGCGAGTCGATCGGCTGGCACCTTCAGCAGCTCTTGAAGCCGAAGGTGCCGACCTATCGCATGGTGTTCCACGAGATCACCAAAGAGGCGATTCAGCGCGCGTTGCAGAACCCGCGCGACCTCGATGAGAAGCTGGTCGCGGCGCAAGAGGCGCGGCGCGTCCTCGATCGCCTGGTGGGCTACGTCGTCTCGCCGCTGCTCTGGAAGAAGGTGGCACCGCGCCTGTCCGCCGGGCGCGTCCAGAGCGTCGCCGTGCGCCTGCTCGTGATGCGCGAGCGCGAGCGCATGGCCTTCGTGTCGAGCGGCTGGTGGGATCTTCAGGCCACCGCCGAGAAGCAGGGCATGGCCTTCGACGCCGCGCTCGTCAGCGTGGCGGGCGTACCCGTCGCGACGGGTCGCGACTTCGACTCCGACACGGGCCGCCTGATCGAGGGGCGCGTCGTGCTGCGCCTCGACGAGGCACCGGCGCGCGCCTTGCGCGATCGGCTCGAGGGGCGTCCCCTGACCGTGGTGGGCGTCGAGCGCAAGGAGCAGGTGCGCAACCCGTACCCGCCCTTCACGACCTCGACGCTGCAGCAGGAGGCCAACCGCAAGCTCGGCCAGAGCGCCGCGCGCACCATGCAGGTCGCGCAGCGCCTCTATGAGAACGGCCACATCACCTACATGCGTACCGACTCGGTCAACCTGTCGGGCGAGGCCATCACGGCCGTGCGCGGCATGATCGAGCGGCGCTACGGCGCCGAACTGCTGTCGCCCAAGCCGCGGCAGTACACGACGCAGGCCAAGGGTGCGCAGGAGGCCCACGAGGCCATCCGCCCGGCCGGCACCGCGATGCCCACGATGGCCGAGCTGAACCTCGGCGGCGAAGAGGGGCGGCTCTACGAGCTCATCTGGAAGCGGACCGTCGCGACCCAGATGGCCAGCGCGGTGGTGGCGATGACCACCGTCCGGCTGCAGGTCGAGGATCCCCAGGACGGCGTCCCGTGCGTGTTGCGCGCGAGCGGTCGCGAGGTGCTGTTCCCCGGTTTCTTCCGGGCCTACGTCGAGGGCACCGACGATCCCGCGCAGGAGCTCGACGACCAGAGCAACCCGTTGCCGCGCCTCGACGAGGGCGACGTGGTGGATCTGAAGGACATCGAGGCCACGGGCCACGAGACCCGACCGCCGCCGCGCTACAGCGAGGCCACGCTGGTCAAGGCGCTCGAGACGCAGGGCATCGGTCGCCCCAGCACCTATGCCTCGATCATCGAGACGATCCAGCGCCGCGGCTACGTGCAGACCGCGCAGCGCCAGCTGGTGCCCACCTTCACCGCGATGGCCGTGACCAACCTGCTCGAGCAGACCTTGGGCAAGGTCGTTGACGTGGAGTTCACGGCGGCGATGGAGAACTGGCTCGACCAGATCGCCGACGGCCGGCACGATCGCGAGGCCTACTTGGCCGACTTCTACCAGCGCGAGTTGCTCGGCGGCGTGGCCGCGGGCGAGCAGATCGACGCCCGCGAGGTGTGCACGGTCAAGGCCGAGCGGTTGGGCCCGTATTCGGTGCGCCTGGGGCGCTTCGGACCCTTCGTCGAGATCCCGTCGGAGACGCAGGGCGAGAAGCCTAAGTCGTTGTCGCTGCCGCCGGACGTGGCGCCGGCCGACGTCGATGAGGCCTTCATCGACGCGCTGCGCGAGCGCGCCGTCCAGGGCGAGGAGCCGCTGGGCCTCGATCCGGCCACTGGCCTGCCGGTGTTCGTGCGGGTGGGGCGCTTCGGCCCCTATGTGCAATTGGGCGAGGCGACCGACGAGGACGCGAAGCCCAAGCGGGCGTCCTTGCCGCCGAAGGGGCGTCCCGAGGACGTCACCCTCGAGTCGGCGCTGGCGCTGTTGTCGTTGCCGCGGCCCCTGGGCCTGCACCCCGAGACGGGGGAGAAGGTGGAGGCGGGCCTGGGACGGTTTGGCCCTTACGTGGTGCACCAGAAGGTGTACGCGTCGCTCAAGCCGAGCGACGACGTGCTCGCGATCGGCCTCGACCGTGCGATCGAGCTGCTCATCGAGAAGCAGTCGCGGACGCGCAAGCCCGCCTCCCTCCGCGAGCTCGGGCCCCACCCGGTGGATGGCCAGCCCATCGTGGTGATGGACGGGCGCTACGGGCCCTACGTGAAGCACGACAAGACGAACGCCTCGCTGCCCGAGGGCATGACGGTCGAGGCGGTCACCATCGAGGAGGCCGTGGAGCTGATCGCGGCGCGCGCCAAGGTGGCGCCCAAGAAGGCGACCAGGCCCGCGAAGACGACCAAGGCCGCGAAGACGACCAAGGCCGCGAAGACGACCAAGGCCGTCGGAGCAAATGCCGCTGGGACCAAGGCCGCGAAGACGACCAAGGCCGTCGGAGCAAAGGCCGCTGGGACCAAGGCGGCCGGGGCCAAGGCCACTGGGACCAGGGCGGCCGGGGCCAAGGCCGTCGCGACCGACGGGCCCGCGGACGTCCCGAAGCTGGACGTGCGCCCTGTCGCGGCGTCGGCGAGCGACCAGCAGGACAACACCCCTCAGGCCTGAGGGGTACGCAGCGAGCGCGCGGCCATCGGTCGCGGGGCGCGCGTCGCGTCACTCCGCCTGCGGGTCGACGCCCATCGGACAGCTCACCCCCGTCCCGCCCAGCCCGCAGTACCCGTGCGGGTTCTTGTGCAGGTACTGCTGGTGGTACGCCTCGGCGTAGTAGAACGGCGGCGCGTCCGTGATCTCGGTCGTGATCTCGCCCTTGCGCGCGGCCCGAAGGGCCCTCTGGAAGGCCGCCCGGCTGGCGTCGGCCGCCTCCCGCTGCGTCGCGTCGCTCACGTAAATCCCCGACCGATACTGGGTGCCGGCGTCGGCGCCCTGCCGCATGCCCTGCGTGGGATCGTGGCTCTCCCAGAACAGTTTCAGCAGGGCCTCGTAGCTGATCCGCTCGGGGTCGTAGATGACGCGCACGACCTCGTTGTGGCCGGTCAGGCCGCCGCACACCTCGCGGTAGGTGGGGTTTGGGGTGTACCCCGCGGCGTAGCCCACGGCGGTCGACACCACGCCGGGCGTCTGCCAGAAGCGCCGCTCGGCCCCCCAGAAGCAGCCCATGCCGAACATCGCCTCGCGCGTACCGGCGGGGAAGGGTGGGACGAGCGGGGCGTCGAGCACGGCGTGGCGCGCCGGCACGGGCATCGGCTCGGGGCGGCCGTAGGGGGCGGAGCCGGGATCGGGCATGCGCGCCTTGGGTGAGCTGCGAAACATCGATGGCCTCCTCATTCCTCCGAGGAGGCGTTGGATGCCCGGCGCGCCCGTCAGGCTGCAGGACTTCGGACGCGATCTTCGGCTTGGTAGGCCAACCCTTGGGGGCGTTGGACGGCGCTCGAAGTTCCTGTCCTCCCATCGGTCCAGCGTGCTCGGGCGTGCGCAGGCCGAGGAGGACTATCGTGGACGCGTGAGCGAGCCCGTTCGTTGGTTTGGCCAGACCCCGCTTCGGCCTCGATGAACAACACGAACGCTGCCTTCGCTTCACGCTCGATGTATGGTTCACCGGCACTCGCGTTCACTTAGCGACTTTGGCTTTTGTTTCTAGCGACTTAGACGGTT
>CALBMW010000698.1 GCA_937896275.1 uncultured Myxococcales bacterium | reverse complement strand
CGTGCCGCCGCGCAGCAAGGCGATCTCACCGAAGAAGTCGCCGGGGCCGAGCGTGGCGAGCTGCTCCTGGCGTTTGCCCTGGAAGACGGAGGCGCGCCCCGAGACGATGACCCAGAAGGTGAGGCCGGGCTCGCCCTCGCGGAGCATCTTCGTACCCGACGGCACCGTGCGCGGCTCGAAGCGCTGGAACACCAAGTGGCGCTGCTCGTGGTCGAGCGCGCCGAAGATGGAGTCCTGACCCACCAGCTGCGACAGGATGCGGCTGCGGTAGAGGCGGCGCAGCAGATCGTCGAAGGGTTTGGCTCGCTGCGTGAGGCGCCCGAGCAGCTTGCGCGGCACCACCAGGCAGCTCAGGTTGCCCTCGGCCAGCACGGTGGCGGTGCGGGGCGTGTGAGCGTAGGCGGCGATCTCACCGAAGCTCTGCCCCACGGTCATCCGGGCGACGACGCCGGCGCCGCCGCGCTCGATGCGCACCTGCCCGCGTCGAATGACGAAGACGTCGTTGCCCTGCTCGCCCTCTGCGACCACGACCTCGCCGTCCATCCAGTGACGCACCGGGGCCTCGCGCGCGACCGTGAAGAGCGCGTCGGCGGCGAGGTCGTCGGCCCCCATGAACTGGGCGAAGCGGCGCGCGTGGTCGCGGGCGCGGCCCTCCTGCCGCGCGTCGATGAGGGCGCGCAGGGCGTGCAAGGTCGGGCCGAGGGCGTGGCGCTGCTGCGCCTGGAGGGCGACGGCTTGGTCGGCGAGGAGGGCGGAGGCGTCCACGGCGCGAGGGTAGCAGGGTCACGGGCGCGCGCACGGGTCCCGCGTCGAGCGTCGCTGCGGGCGGTCAGCCCTCGCTGACCTCGTGCAGCGGATCGGCGCCGGGTGCCCGCAGGCTGTACAGGCGCACCGCGTCGAGCGTCTCATGGCCGAGGGCGTCGGCGAGCCCCACCGTGTCGCCCGGGCGGTGCGCCAAGAAGCCGCTCGCGAAGGTGTGGCGCAGCACGCCCGGGGTCGCCTCGATCCCCACGTTGCCGCAGTACTTGCGTACGAGGCGCTGAACGCCGTTGGCCGTCAGAGGTCCGCGCTCGCCTTGGAAGAGAGGTCCCCGGGCCTCCCCGCGCTGCTCGAGGTAGCGGCGCAGCGCGCTCACGGCGCGGGCGCCGACGGGCACGACGCGCTCGGCGCCGTTGGCCGCGGCGACGGTCAGGTGACCCCCACGGTTGCCCAGGGTCACGTCAGCTCGGGTGAGCGCCACCAGCTCGCCCACGCGAACCCCCGACTGGAGCATCGTCAGGATGATGGCGCGGTCGCGCGCGGTCGCACGCCGTTCGACCTCGCGGATCAGGCGCTGCCGCTCGAGGTCGTTGAGCTGCCGAGGCTGGCGCCGGGGCTGAGGCACCGGGTCGATGCCCCGCAGCGCGCGGGCGTCGGCGTCCTCGAGCACGCCCGCGCGGCCGGCCCAGTCGGCGTAGCGCTTCACGAAGACCAGCTTGCGGTTGATGGTCGAGGTCTGAGCGCCGTCGCGGTGCTGCTCACCGCGCCAGGTGCGGAGCAGGTTGGCGCCGAAGGCGGGCAGGTCGAAGGGGGTGCCGCGGGCCGCGCACCAACGCACGAAGCCGATCCAGTCGCTGCGGTAGGACTTGATGGTCCGTGTCGCGCGGCCAGTGGCCGCGAGGTGAGTGGCGAAGCCCTCGAAGCGGATGAGCTCGGTCAGCGTGGGCTGCAGGGTCGGTCGGTTGCTGTCGGCCATGGATCGGTGTCCTCCAAATCCTGACAGGCCGCTTCAGCAACGCGCGTGCCGTCGCCTTCGTGACGATACTTGGCGGCCTTCGTGCTCATCGTTGTCATCATTCTGACGATCGGCCGCCGTCGACCTGACGCTGCCCGCCGCGACCGACGTCGCTCGACGCCTACCGGCGGAGCCGACGCCGGGCGACGCAGCCGGGCGACGCAGCCGGACGACGCAGCCGGACGACGCAGCCGGGCGACGCAGCCGGGCGACCCCCGACGAACCCGCAGCGTCTCGCGGAGCCGCCCGCACGCCGCCGCTTGCAACCGGCAGCGTGCCATCGCATCGTTGCTCCATGGCGCCCAACCCCCTCTGGATGCTGACCCGCGAGCCGGCCCTCGACGCCCTCGTCCGGGAGCTCGACGCGGCGCGGCTACGCATCGAGGCCGAGCCCCACCTGATGCACGCGCTGCGCTTCTCGCGGCGGGGTCTTCGTGCGGCGCGCGAGCGTTGGAGCGAGTTGCTGCGCGACGGTGAGTCTGCGCTGCATCGGTTCTGCGATCTGGCCGCCGACGCGCTCTTCAACGCGACGAGCGCCGACGACGCGCTGGTCGTGCAGAGCGTGGTCATCGCCGAGTTGCCCGGCGCGCGCGAGCGGTTCACGCTCATCCAGGATGTCAGCGCCGCACAGCTTCACTCGCGCACGGACCTCGATCTGGGCAACGCCCTGCTCTCGCGCCTTCGGCAGCTTCAAGACGGCCGGTGGGTGCAGCCGACGCTGGTGGCCAACTTCGTCGAGTACCAGCCCCGCGCGCACAACGCCTTGGGCGTGCAGAAGATGATCAGCCGGGTGAAGGCCGAAGAGGAGCTCTGGAACAAGGTCTGCGACGAGATCTTCGACCTCGACGGCCTTGTCGCGCGCGACAAGCAGTTGGCTCCGCTCGGGCGCTTCGTGAAGGACGTCTTCGGGGTGAAGGTGGTCGTCGGAAACCCGAGCGATGTGGCGCCGGTGCACGCGCGCCTCGTCGAGCATCGCTGGGACGACGCTGCGCTTGCCCGCTACGGCGTGGCCTCGTCGCCCAGCACCCGCGGCGTCCATGTGCTCGAGAGCAAGGACTACCTCACCGATGGCAAGCGCAGCGGATGGAAGGCCATGAAGTCGGTGCTCCGGTGGGCGGATCGCACCTTCGAGTTGCAGGTGCAGCCCCTCGCGAACTACCTGCTCGAGCGCGAGTACCTCACCCACGAGAGCCACGTCAGCTTCAAGTTGGCGCGCGAGAGGGTGCGCGACCAGGTGGCCGCCCGCGTACCACTCTTCGGCTTCTACCGCGACCTGCTGCGCTGGCTGCTGATCGAGCCCGACGCGTCGCCGCCCCTGCACCCGGGCGTCGAGGTCCTGCTCGGCGACTGAACAGCTCGGCGACCGACGTGCTCGACGACGCAGCCGGGTCGCGGGTCAGGCCCCCGTGCCCACCCATGTGACGACGCTGAAGCCCACCGCGGCGCGGGAGCCGCCGTTGCCGTAGGCGTGCGGCTGGTCGCCGGGGAACGCCACGAGATCGCCGGCGCGCACGTCGACCCGCTCGCCTGACGCCCACAGCGTCAGCACGCCTCGTTCGCAATACAGGTACTCGCGCGTGCCGGCGTGATGCGGCACACCGGGCATCCGGGCGCCCGCGGCCAGCTCCAGGCGGTCAATCTCCATGCCCGGCAGGGGATCGGGCAGCAGCTTGGCCACCCGGACGCTGCGGTCGCCGTTGCGGTCGAGCAGCGGTAGCTCACCCTTCCGAAAGACGCGAAAACGAGCGCGAGGCGCCGCGAGCAGCTCCTCGAGCGTGAGCTGCAGCGCCTGGGCGAGGCGGCCGAGCACCGCCAGCGTGGGGTTGCCCCCGCCCACCTCGAGGTTGGCCAGCGTGGACCGCGGCAGCCCCGCCAACTCGGCCAGGCGTTGCTGGGTGTGGCCACGCGTGCGCCGCTGGTGCCGCAGGTTGGCTGCCAGGTTTTCGGCCAGCGCCGCGGTGGGATCGGTGGTGGCGCTCTGTGAAGCGTCGGCCGCGGGGACCGCCGTGGCGGTGTCGTCGGAGGTCGTGCTCATGGCCGCACGATGACGACTTGTTGCCATGAGGACAACCTGGTCGGCAGAACGGTCGCGGTGCGGCACGGTGCACACACTCGCAACGAGAGGAGGGCCGAATGAGCCCCGTCAAACACCTGGATCACCTGAACCTGACCGTTCACGACCTCGAGGAAACGCAGCGCTGGTATCGCGCCGTGTTCGGCTTCGATCGGGTCGAGAGCGGCGTCCACCTCGGCCGCCCTTGGGCCATCCTGAGGGCCGGCGAGGCGCTGCTGTGCGTCTACGAGCACCCCGAGCGGAGCGCCCCGGGCGAGGGTCCCGCCCACACCGTGAACCACTTCTCGCTCCGCCTCCACGACCCCGCTGATTTCTTGGCCCGCGTGGCCGCCGAGGGCGTCGGCGTCCGCTACGGCGGCGCCGTGGAGTGGCCGCACTCGACCTCGTGGTACGTGGCCGATCCGAGCGGCTACGAGATTGAGGTCGTGCACTGGAGAGACGACCGCATCCGCTTCGTCGGTTGAGCGCGCCTCACCGCAAGTACACGGGATTGCTATAGATCCAGACCATCGGGCGGATGAATCGGTCGGCGAAGTCGCCCAAGTCGCCGCGCAGGTGCTCGGGCGTGATCAAGACCTCGACGCGGTACACGCCGGGCGTCTCGGCCACGTAGTCCAGCGGCCCACCCTCGACGCGCATCACCTCGACACTGCCCTCGGCCGTGACGCGTCGCAGCACGGTCGTCACCGGCGAGCCCGCCGGCGCGATGGGCCCCTCGGCGTGGAGCGTGATGCCAGCCTCGAAGGGCTGCTCGCCGCCCATCTCCAGCAACGCCCCGCCCGCCGTCGTGCCGTGGAAGTCGAAGGCATCGGGCGCCCCCAAAGCGTCGAAGCTCACGAACAGGCGGCCGGCCTCGATGGCGGCCCGCACGCCGTCGTAGCTGACGGCGTCCACCCACAGGTTGTTGCTGAACCAACTGCCCAGGCGCCGGTAGCTGTCGATTCGGTCTCCATCGGTGCTCTGCAGCAGCGCGGTCGGCAGGTTCTCGTGAATGTCGCTGCCGGCGAAGCCCAGCATGCGCGTGCGCGGTACCAGGCCGTCCCACGCCGCCAAGGCGAGGTGGTTGGGACGGTAGACCGCCAGAAACGCCAGGTCGGGGTGCGGGCCGTTCGCGCCGGCCGTCAACCAGTCCACCACGTCGGGCAGCACCTCGCGCAGCTGCCTCAGCTCACCGCGTGGATCCAGGTTGGCGTGCAGGTTGTAGATCTCCATGCCATCGAGGCCCAAGGGCCACAGCGCGTCCGCCGTGAAGCGCTCGATGTGCGCCTGAAGGACGAGCGCCCCGGCCTCGCGCAGCCCCGCCACGCCCTCGGGCGTCGCGTCGCGCAGCCGATCGGTGTCCGGCTTGCGCCGGAACATGACCGGCATCAGGTCGCCCTCCGATCCAGCGGTCAGCAGCACCTCGCGCCCGTCGTCGCAGGCGATGCGGTTGGCGATGGGGCCGTCCGCCCCCATCTCCCACGTGTCGCCCTCGGCGTGCAGGAAGGCCTCCTCGAAGGGGATCTCGGCGAAGGTCCCGGGGTGATCCGTCAGCAGCACATAGTCCAGCCGGTCGTGACACATCGCCGCGCGGAAGCGCGCCAGGCAGGTCGCGTCCGGCACGCCCTCCGGCTTGGGGTTGCCGTCGCAGGCGTCGTGGCTGTGCACCGAGTGCATGTGGATCAGCCCGCGCGCCAGCCGCCAGCCTCGAGGGGCGCCCAGCGTCTCCGTACCCACCGGGCGTGGACGCAGCCCGTGTGCGGGCGCCGGCGGCGCGGCGGTGTCAGCGTCGGCGGCGGTGTCAGCGTCGGCGTCGGCTTCGATCGAGGTCGCGTCCCGGGCGGAGTCGGCGACGGTGGCGTCAACGAGGCGCGCGTCGGGTGTCGTGGCGTCCGGCGAGGGCGGCATATCGTCGACACCGCGGTCGGCCGACGATGCATCGATGGGGCGCGTGGCGTCGACCGCCTCGGCGCCGACCCCGTCGTCGCAGCCCACCAGCAAGGCCAGGAGGATGACCTGGGCCGCCTTCACCGACGGCGCCGCCGCACCAAGCCCAGCGCCCCGCCCAGCATCAGCAGAAGCCCCGCCGGCACCCCGGAAGGCGCGCCCGGCTGGGCCACGCAGCCATCGGCGGCGTTCGAGCCGCTGAGCTTGCGCTCGGTCGCGTCCACGCCGCCGTCGGCGCGCGGATCGACCGCCCCGCCGCCACCCAACGGATCAGCGTCGGCCCCATCGAGGATGCCATCGCCGTCGGTGTCGGGGTTCGTGGGGTCGGTCTCGCCCGGATCGACCTGCCCGTTGCCGTTGCGATCCTCCTCGCCGTCCATCAGGCCGTCGTCATCGGTGTCGGGGTCGAGCGGGTTCGAGGCCGGGCCATTGTCGTAGTCGCCCCGCACCTCGGTCCCGTCCTTGACGCCGTCGTCATCCGAGTCGGGATCGAGGGGGTCGGTCCCGCGCCGCACCTCTTCGCCGTCGTTGAGTCCGTCGTCGTCGCTGTCGGGGTCGAGCGGGCCGGTGCCTCGAACGATCTCGTCCCCGTCGAGGAGGCCGTCGTCGTCGCTGTCGGGGTCGTCCGGATCGGTGCCGATCCGTTCCTCTTCGGCGTCCGGCAGCCCGTCATGGTCGCGGTCGTCGCTCAGGTCGTCGGCCGGGTTGTCGACGGGGTCGCGGCCGCCGTTGACCTCGCTGCCGTCCGACTCGCCGCCGTCGTCGGTGTCGGCGTCGAGGGGATCGGTCTCGGTCGGATCCCGGCGCCCGTTGCCGTTGGCGTCCTCCTGGCCGTCGGTCAGGCCGTCGTCGTCGCTGTCGGGGTCGAGCGGATCGGTCTCTCCGGGGTTGCGCACGCCATCGCGGTTGGTGTCCTCGGTGCCGTCGAGCAGGCCGTCGTCGTCGCTGTCGGGGTCGGTCGCGTCCGTCTCTTCGGGGTCGCGCTGCCCGTCGCGATCGGCGTCCTCGAAGCCATCGAACAGGCCGTCGTCGTCCGTGTCGTTGTCGTTGGGATCGGTCTCGTCGTCCTGCCGCCGACCGTCGTGGTTGCGATCCTCGGTGCCGTCGCGGATGCCGTCGTCGTCGCTGTCGGGATCGAGCGGGTTGGTCGGGTTCTGGCCGCCCACCTCGGTGCCGTCATCGAGGCCGTCGTCGTCGCTGTCGGGATCGTTGGGGTTGGTCCCCAGATCGCGCTCGCGCTCGTCATCGAGGCCGTCCCCGTCGCTGTCGCGGCCGCCCACCACGTCGTCCTGCGGCGTGCGCACCGGTTCGCGCCCGTTGCGCACTTCGCTGCCGTCCGACTCGCCGCCATTGTCCGTGTCGGCGTCGTTGGGATCGGTCTCGTTGGCGTCGCGCATGCCGTCGCGGTCGGCGTCCTCACGCCCGTCGTCGAGGCCATCGTCGTCGCTGTCGGGATCGAGCGGGTCCGTGCGGTTGGCACCGTTGACCTCGACACCGTCGAGCAGGCCGTCATCGTCCGTGTCGGCGTCGTTGGGGTCAGTCTCGTTCACGTCCTGGCGCCCGTCGCGGTCGGCATCCTCGACGCCGTCGTTCAGCCCGTCCTCGTCCGTGTCGCGGTCGAGCGGGTTGGTCGGGTTGTCGCCATGCACCTCGATGCCGTCGGTCAGGCCGTCGTCGTCGGTGTCGGGGTCGGTGGGGTTGGTGTCGCGCGCCACCTCATCGCCGTCGTCGAGTCCGTCGCCGTCGGTGTCGGGGTTGGTGGGATCGGTCTCGCCCGGATCGCGAATGCCGTCGTGATCCGCGTCCTCTTCGCCGTCCTGGAGCCCGTCGTCATCGGTGTCGGCGTCGTTGGGATCAGTCTCGCCGGGATCGACGACGCCGTTGCCGTTGCGATCCTCGGTTCGATCGAGCAGGCCGTCGTTGTCGGTGTCCTGGTCCTCGTCGGGTCCGCCCACCGTGATCTCGTCCACGGGGCGGTCGCACAGGCGGCAGCCCACCTCGGTGACGGCCGTGATCTCGCCGCGCGCCCAGGTGTCGTAGATCTCTTCGGGCGCAGTGAAGTCAGCGTTTCCCTGGACCCACATGCGGCGCTGATGCATCCCGTCGGCCGGCACCAGCGATCCGTCGGGCAGCGTGGTGAGCACGTCGCCGGGGCCGACGAGCTCCCCTTGGTTGCGGATGTCCAGGTCGTTCCAGAACATCGGGCGCGGCACCCGCATCGCGTCGGGGCCGGCCTGCTCCCAGATGACGAAGCCGGTGCGGTTGGTCTCGATGTCAATCATCGGGAAGTGGGTCTCCGCCGTGATGAGCCCCACCAGGAAGGTGTAGTTGCCGGGCGGGACGGGCTGCCCCTGGAAGTTGCGGCCGTCCCACACCACCTCGTTGGGGCCCACCGCCGCGAGACCGTCGATGGTGACGTCGATGGCCGGGTCGAAGAGGCCGTCCCCGTCGATGTCGATGATGATCAGGAAGGTGCCTTCGATGTTGCTCTCGAAGCTGAAGACACCGTCATCCTGCACGCCGTCCCCGTTGGGCGTGATCGTCGTCGTGCCCGCGTCGTCGTTGAACTGGGCGTTGGTGATGCTGGGCAGCGGCGCGATGGGGGGCGCCGGGTCCGGGTAGTTCAGGTAGATGCGGTAGTCGGGGGCCGGCACGCGCGCGCTCTCGCCCGCCACGCGATCGCGGCAGTCACCCGTGAACGGGTCGGGATCGCCGTAGACGCACCAGCTGCGGCGCACCAGGTCCAGGTTCAGGCCGTTCGGGCCGTCGTCGGTGATGATGCCCAGGCTGTTGGCGAGGAGCTGGTAACGAAAGCCGCGCATGTCGGCGAAGTCGATGACGAAGACGCGCGCGCCCGTCATCCGCTCGCCGCCGATGAGGGCCTCCACCTCGGCCACCGCGAAGAAGTCGGCGTCGGTGGGGTAGGTGAAGTCGTGCGCGTTGAGCTGCCACTGGGGGGAGAAGATGCGGCCGCCGGGCGCCGAGCGGCCATCGGCCTCGATGACGTCCACCGCGAAGTAGCGCGTGGTGCGGCCGTTTCGCAGGTTGAGGGTCTCGGTCTCGCCCACGAAGTTCAGGACGTAGATGCCGGCTCGCGGGGCCCGGTACTCGACCCAGTTGCCGGGGCCCGTCTGGGCGCTGCAGTAGCCGCGCTGCGGGGTCACGGCGATCGCCGAGCCGCACGTGCGCAGCGCGCCGGACACGACCTGGCAGGTCTGGGCGTCAGCGCAGTCCGCGTCGTTGCGGCAGGTCAGGAGACCCTGCTGCGCCACGCGGTTTTCCTGGAAGCGGACGGGGAGGGCCGAGACGATGATCTCTCTGCCCAGGCGGTCGGCGTCGATGGGGTTGGCGGCGCGCTGAGCCCCGTCCAGCAAGGGCTCGGAGTCGAGCGCCCGGCCCTCGACGTTGGCCTCCTTGCGCCCGTCGTCGCTGGAGCAGATGCGGATCACTTCGCCGGGCGCGAGCACCTCGACCGCCACCGCGGCCGGCCCCTCGAGCCCCTGCGTGGGGCCGAGGTCAATGGTGCCCTCGGGGAGCGCGTGCGCGGCAAAGGGGAGCAGCGTGACCAGGGCGAGGGTGCGAGGCGACATCGAGGTCCTCCCGGGAGACGGGCGCAGTAGACGGGCGCATTGGACGAGCCCACCGACGTTAGCAAGGGCCGGGCCAGTCGCCTTGCCTCGGAGTCAGGCGCGCTCGGTCGGGCTGGCTCGGGTCGCCAAGTGTCCAATGTGTATCGCTTGGCGGACAGAATCTGGACAAATCGGGCGCTTGGGGCGATGGGAAGGGTGCGAAGTTGGGGCTCAGTCGGTCGCCATCGGGTGGGGCAGGCGTGTCCTGCGTGGCTTCCACGGAAGCCAGGGGGCGGTGGGGGCGCGGGATGGCCCCATCGCCTGGAGCGGCACGGTCGCTGCACAGCGACCACGCCGCGAAGAAGAGGGAGGGCTCGCGGCGATGACCGACGGGCCTTGGAGGTGCAGGCAAGATGCGGATCTCGAGGTCAATCGCGCTCTGCGCGGCGCTGGTCCTTGCCGGTGCTGGCGCGGCCGTCGCGCAGGACGTTCAGAACTTCAAGCCCGCGCAGGGCACTTGGAACTACTTCGGTGTCGAGGGCGCGCGCGTGGCCGACCACGGCCTGTTCGTGCCCATGCTGTACGTCAGCTACGCGAACCAACCGCTCGTGGAGCGGGACGACGACGACAAAGTGATCTCGAAGCTGGTCGAGCACCTGGCGACGGCCGACTTCATGTTGGCCGCGGGGCTCTACGACCACTTCGAGATCGGCCTCGACATCCCGCTGCACTATGTCGACGGGAGCGCGGTCAACACCGGCGTTAAGCTGGGTGACATTCGGTTGATGCCCAAGGTGCGACTTTATGGCCTCGAGGAGGGCAAGGACGGCTTCGGGGTGGCGATCGCGCTGCCGATGCAGCTGCCGACCGGCGACAAGGACAACTTCGTGGGCGCCGATCAGTTCGTCATCAACCCGAAGCTGGTGCTGGAGGCGAAGGTCGCGCTCTTTCGCGTGGCGCTGAACGGCGGCGTGCGTGTGCGGCCGAAGACCCAGAAGGTCAACTCACTCGAGCTGGGCAACGAGGTGACCTACGGCGTCGGCGTCGGGGTGTCCGCCGTGCCCAACGTCCTCGAGTTCATGGGCGAGGTCTGGGGAGCGGCGCCCCTCGAGGATATCGACGCCGAGAGCCGGTCGGCGCCGCTCGAAGGCTTGTTGGGCGTCCGCGTGTTCACGCCGCCGGGCATCGTCCTCAACGTGGGCGGAGGTCTCGGCATCGTGGCCGACTATGGATCGCCCGTCTATCGCGTGCTCCTGGGCATCGGCTTCCACGACCTCGAGACCGACCGCGACGGCGACGGCATCCTCGACGAGGACGACGCCTGCCCCGACGATCCCGAGGACAAGGATGGCTTCCGCGACATCGACGGATGCCCGGATCCCGACAACGACGAGGATGGCATCCTCGACGTGGCCGACGAGTGTCCGAACGACGCCGAAGACAAGGATGGCTTCGAGGATGTGGAGGGTTGCCCGGATCCCGACAACGATCAGGACGGCATCCTCGACGTCAACGACCAGTGTCCCAACGACGCGGAGACCATCAACAACTATCAGGATCTCGACGGCTGCCCGGACGGGATCCCCGACCGGGACCACGACGGCATCCTCGATCCGGATGACAAGTGTCCCGACGATCCCGAGGACAAGGACGGCTTCGAGGACGAGGACGGCTGCCCGGACCCCGACAACGACAAGGATGGCATCCCGGACGTGCGCGACCGCTGTCCCAACAACCCCGAGGTCGTCAACGGCTTCGAGGATGACGATGGCTGCCCCGATGAGGCCTCGGTGCGGGTGCGCGTGACCAAGGAGAAGATCGAGATCCTCGAGAAGGTCTTCTTCGAGACCAACAAGGACAAGATCAAGCCGGTGAGCTACCCGGTCCTCGACGACGTGGCGCGCGTGATGGTGGCCAACCCCGCGATCCGCAAGGTGAAGATCGAGGGGCACACCGACAGCGTGGGTGCCGACGCCTACAACCTGCAACTGTCGGCGCGCCGGGCGGCCGCCGTGCGGCGCTACCTGATGTCGAAGGGTGTGCCGCCCGAGCGGCTCGAGGCGGAGGGTTTCGGTGAGGGCAAGCCGATCGAGACCAACGCGACCGCGGAGGGGCGCGCCGTCAACCGGCGCGTTGAGTTCACCATCATGGAGCGCGAACAGCCCTGAGCGGTGTGCGCCGATGGGTCGACCGCTGGCCGCGGACGCGCCGGCGGGCGACTCCATCACGCCCTCGAGGGCGAAGATCGCGCAAGCGTCCCACCCGCTGATGGGGGGCAAGCCATGCGCACGCCAGGGCCGCCGTGGGACCGGTGCGGTGCGGTGCCCAGGCGGCGAGCCGCGGGCACGGCGTGCTGGCCTTGGCCGCGGGGACGCGCTGATGGGAGGCGCGGCGAGCCGCGGGCAGGCCGTACTGGCCTCGGCCGCGGGGACGCGCTGGTGAGAAGTACGGCGAGCCGCGGGCAGGCCATGACGGCCCGGCTCGCAATCAGGCGCTGACGTGCGGCGAGCCGCGGGCAGGCCATGACGGCCCGGCTCGCAATCAGGCGCTGATGCGGGTCCGCGCGAGCAGCGTGCCGGCGTCGCCGAAGTTGGGGGAGACCGCGCAGATCGCTTCGAGCAGGGGCCGGGCCCGGTCCATCTCGCCCAGCATCACGTGCAGCCGGGCGAGGCTCAGCTTGAGGATCAAGCGCTCGGGCTGAATCGACATCGCCCGCTGGTAGATGGGCACGCCGTCTGCCGGGCGGCCGGCCTCGAGGAGCTTCGATCCGAGCTGGGTCAGCAGGCCCACGGTCTTGGGGTCTCCGTCGTCGAGCCGGTGGGCGGCCGCCATCGCGCCGTCCAGATCGGCACCGTCCAGCAGCGCGCGGACGGCCTCGGGGGCGGGCTCGGGGTCATCGGCCTGCAGCGCCTGCCCAATCTTGGCCAGTGCTCGGTTGATGCTGGCCCAGGCCTCGGGATCAGCGCTCAGGCGCTCGACGATCGACTCGCGTTCGGCGCCTTCGGTCGAGAGCATGAGGGCGGCCAGGGCGCCATCGCGTTCCAACTCGGGCCCGAGCGCGGCCACGATCACGGGCGCCAGGCGCTCGGCGTCGACGCGCTCGGCGAGGTGCCTGGGCAGACCGTGAGCGTCGAGGCCGCGGACGAGGTGGGCGCGCAGTCGCGTGGGCTCCCAGGGTCGCATCTCGACGAGCCCGGGCAGCGAGATCGCCGGCGTGGCGGCCGGATCGGCGGTGGCGCGCACCAGCCGCTTGAGCTCGGCGAGGGGCAGCGCGCGGCCCGCCAGATCACGCTCGATGAGGTCGGCCACGCGGGCTCCGTGAGCCTCGTCGCGCACCGTCAGCTCCGCCAGCAGTCGGCGCGTCTCTCGCGAACCCTGCTCGGCGGGGCGGCGAAGGACGAGGCACAGGGTCTGGACCGTGGCGCTGGAGATGGGGCCATCCGCGCCGCGCTCCAGCCGATCGACGACCTCCTCGCAGCGGCTGCGCTCGATGGGGCCACCGGGTCGGTTGGTCTCGACCAGGCGGGTCAGGCAGCGCGCGGCGTCACCGGCGAGCGCGTCACCCGTCCGAGCCCGGACGACGAGCTCGCGCTGCACCAGACCGATGTCGACCGGGTCGGGCGCGAAGCCCTCCGCGTCCTCGCTCGCGGCGGCCACGAACGCGTCGACCATCATCCCCGGATCGGTGTCCTGGTTGGCCAGCAGGTGCGCGATGGCCGCCAGGCGATCGGGGGCGGGCAGGCTGATGTCACCCCGGATGCTCGCGGCGAGCAGCGTCAGCCGCGCGGCGCGCAGCCCCCGGATCTCGTCGGGGTGGTCGACGATCGCGGCGGCTGCCTTGCGCCGCACCTCGAGGCGGGCGTCGGCGACGAGCGCGGTGTCGAGGTCGAGGAGGCCGGCG
The DNA here is from genome assembly GCA_937896275.1 of uncultured Myxococcales bacterium. Classification (GTDB taxonomy): domain Bacteria; phylum Myxococcota_A; class Bradymonadia; order UBA7976; family UBA1532; genus JACKDN01. The sequence goes on along the minus strand of CALBMW010000698.1, from coordinate 370 downwards.
AGCAGCGAGTCGAAGAGCGCGTGTTGCTCTGGGTCCGGCTCGTCCGCGACCACGGCGGCGGCCGCACCTCGGAGGCGCCGATAGGCCACCGTGCCCTCCATCTCGTCGGTCCGCGCCTCGATGCGCGCCACCACGTCGAGCAGGATGGACGGGACCTCGTCGGGCTCCACCCCCACGCGGTGCAGTTCGCGCTGGACGGCCTGCAGGAGCCGTGCGAGGCGCGAGGGGCCGATCGCGTAGCGGGCGGTGATGTCGGGCATCGCCTCGACGCCGTCGACGGCCAGCGACGCGAGTGCCTTGGCGCTGTGTGCGCCGGCGGGCCGGCCGAGAGCCCGGTCGAGCGCGCCGAGCGCCAGCCGGGCCACGTCGA
>CALBMW010000697.1 GCA_937896275.1 uncultured Myxococcales bacterium | reverse complement strand
CGCGGCCGCCGTGGCGATCATGGGAGCCCAGGGAGCAGCGCCGCGAAGCGCTCGATGGTACGCGGCGCGCGATCCGCGACGCGCCCCCAGCGGACCGCCACGAAGCCCATCCCGGCGGCGGCCGCCGCCTCGAGATCGACCTCGGTGTCGCCGACGTAGGTCGCCCGCGCCGGCGCGACACCCAGGACCGATGCGGCGTGCAACAGGGGCTCGGGCCGCGGCTTGCGCTCGGGCAGCGTGTCGCCCGAGACGACCACGCCAAACCGCCAGCCGAGGCCGGCGACGATGGCGTCGGTGTACGCGCCCGGCTTGTTGGTCACCAACCCGGCGCGGGCGGGGCCGAGTCGCTCGAGCACCGCCTCGGCGTCGGCGTACGGACGGGAGGCGTCGAGCAGGTGCGCCCGGTAGTGGGCGTGAAAGTGCTCGCGGGCCTCGGGGAGCCGCGCGTGCATGCCCTCCGGGATCGTGTGCGCCAACAGGTGGCCGAGGCCCCAGCCGATGTGCCGGTGGATTGCACCCACGGGCAGGGGCTCCAGGGCGAGGCCCGCCCGCGCCGCGTTCACGCTGCCGGCCAGATCGGCGTCGGTGTCGAGCAACGTGCCGTCGAGGTCGAACAGGAAGACGGTCTGGTCCATCGTCGTTTCCACGGGGCGGGTTGCGGCATGCTAGTCGCACACGGGGACCATTGACAGAGGGGGGGTGGAGTGCGCGATACGGGCAACATGGATGCCTTGCCGCTGGGGCGCGACCCCCTCACCCTCGACGACGTGGTCGCCGTGGCCGCCGGTCGCCGCAGGGTCACCGTGGACGCCGGCGCGCGGGCTCGGGTGGCCGACGTGCGCGGGCGCGTCGAGTCCCTGCTCACCGACGACGCGCCCAACGCCTACGGTGTGAACACCGGCTTTGGCGCGCTGGCCGAGGTGCGTATCGGCCACGGCGACCTGCAGCAGCTCCAGCTGAACCTGGTGCGCAGCCACGCCACCGGCGTCGGCCACCCCTACGACGTCCCCACGACCCGCGCCATGATGCTGCTGCGCGCCAACGTGCTGCTGCGGGGCACCAGCGGCACCCGGGCCGAGCTGCCCGAGCTGCTCGTGGCGATGCTGGAGGCCGGCGTGCACCCGGTCGTGCCCGAGAAGGGATCGGTCGGGGCGTCCGGTGATCTGGCCCCCTTGGCGCACCTGGCGCTGGTGCTGATCGGCGAGGGCGAGGCGTGGGCGGGCGACGGACGCCTCCCCGGCGGCGAGGCCCTGGCGCGCGCCGGCCTGACCCCGGTGTCGTTGGCGCCCAAAGAGGGCCTGGCGCTGATCAACGGTACCCAGGCCATGACCGCCGACGCGGCCCTCGTGGTCGACCGCGCTCGCCGCCTGGCCAAGGTGGCCGACATCGCCGCGGCCTGCTCGTTGGAGGCGCTGCTGGGAAGCCGCAAGCCCTTCGACGAGCGCATCCACGCGATGAGGCCCCACCCCGGGCAGACCGCGTCGGCGAGCAACCTGCGGCGGCTGCTCTCGGGCAGCGCGCTGATGGAGAGCCACCGCCACTGCGCGAAGGTGCAGGATCCGTATAGCCTGCGCTGCGCGCCTCAGGTGCATGGCGCCTCGCGCGACGCGCTCGACTACGCGATGGCGGTCGTGAACCGAGAGTGCGACGCCGCGACCGACAACCCGTTGGTCTTCAGCGACGGCGAGACGCTCGAGATCCTCAGCGGCGGCAACTTCCATGGCCAGCCGGTCGCCTTCGCTGCGGACTTCCTCGCCATCGCCCTCGCCGAGTGGGCCAACATCAGCGAGCGCCGCATCGAGCAGCTCGTCAACCCGCACCTCTCGAGCGGTCTGCCGGCCTTCCTGGCCACCAACAGCGGCCTGAACAGCGGCTTCATGATCGCTCAGGTCACGGCGGCCTCGCTCGTCAGCGAGAACAAGACGCTCGCCCACCCCGCCAGCGTCGACAGCATCCCGTCGAGCGCCAACCGCGAGGACCACGTCTCGATGGGCACGTGGGCGGCGCGCAAGGCGCGGGAGATCTGCGGCAACGTCGAGACCGTGCTGGCCATCGAGCTGCTGTGCGCGGCGCAGGGCATCGAGCAGCGGCGCCCGCTGGTGTCGAGTCCGGCCGTCGAGGCCGCCCACGCGTGCATCCGCGCTCGGGTGCCGGCGCTGGCCGTCGACCGCGTGTTGCACCTCGATATCGGCGCCGCCCTCGATCTGGTGCGCAGCGGCGCGCTCGTCGAGGCGGTCGAGGCCGCCATCGGGCCGCTCCTGTGAGCGCGCTCGATCTGCTCGTCGAGGGCGCGGCCGAGGTGTTCACGGCGACGTCCGCCGGCGCGCTGCCCGACGCCGTCGTGGGGATCCACGCCGGCAAGATCGCGTGGATTGGTTCGCGCGCTGGGCTCGCGGCGTCGGACTGGACCGTGGGCGACGCGACCCGCCGCGTCGACGCGCGGGGTGGCCTGGTCACGCCCGGCCTGGTCGATCCGCACACTCACCTGGTGTTCGCGGGGGACCGCGCCGATGAGTACGCGCGGCGCGCCACGGGAACGCCCTACCTGCAGATCGCGGCCCAGGGTGGCGGCATCGCGGCGACCATGCGCGCCACCCGCGCGGCGTCCGAAGAGACGCTCGTCGCGCTGGCCCGCCCGCGCTTGGACCGACTACTCGGGTTCGGCGTGACGACGGCCGAGATCAAGAGCGGTTACGGTCTCGACTTCGATAACGAAATCAAGATGTTGCGCGTCATTCGCGCCCTGGACGCCACCCACCCCGTCCGGCTGGTGCCGACCTTCCTCGGGGCACACACCGTGCCCCCCGACCGCCGCGACGACCGCGCCGCCTATGTACGCGAGGTCTGCGAGCGCATGATCCCCGCGGTGGCCGGCGCCGGCCTCGCGACCTTCTGCGACGTCTTCGTCGAGCAGGGCGCCTTCGACCTGGACGAGGCCGAGACCGTGCTGCGGGCCGGCCTCGCGCATGGGCTGCTCGCCAAGCTGCACGCCGATCAACTGGGCGCCGGCGGGGGCGCAGAGTTGGCGGCCCGGCTGGGTGCCGTGAGCGCCGATCACCTCGAGCACGTCAGCCGTGCGGGTATCGCGGCGCTGGCCGCCGCCGGTACGGTGGCCGTCTTGCTGCCCGGCGCGGCGCTCTTCCTGGGGCAGGACGACCGCCCGCCCGCGCGGCGCCTGATCGAGGGGGGCGTGCGCGTGGCCCTCGCGACCGACTGCAACCCCGGCACCTGCATGACCGAGAACCTGCCGCTCATGCTGACCCTGGGCATGAGCCGCCTGGGCCTCTCGCCCACCGAGGCGCTCCTCGCCGTGACGGCGCATGCGGCGGCGGCGGTGGGCCGCGAGGCGGTCGCGGGCAGCCTGCAGGTGGGTCGACCCGCCGATCTCGCGATCTTTGGCGTCCCCAGCCACCGTCACCTGCCCTACCACTTCGGGGTGAATCACACGCTCTGCGTGCTGGTTGACGGACGGGTCGTGCACGGGGGCTGAGCCCCTCCCCGCCCGGCGCGCCCCTGGACAGCTCGGCGCGCCCAGGACAGGTCGACGCGCCCAGGACAGGTCGACGCGGCTCAGGACAACTCGCGGACCGGATCCCAGACCGCTCGAAGCCGCGCTTCGCTGATGGTCCCTTGGCGGAAGATGCGCAGGTCGCCCGCGTAGAGACCCACGACCGTGCTGTGGCTTCCAGGGCTCGAGCCGCCATCCACGACGCCGTCGACGCCGACCAACCCGGCCGCGTCACACTCGGCCACGGTCGAGGCGGCCGGCTCGCCCGAGCGGTTGGCGCTCGTCGCGACCATCGGCTCGCCCAGGCGCTCGACCAACTCGGCGGCGACGGGGTGAGCCGACATCCGCACGCCCACCATGTGGGTCCCCGCCGTCACGGCGTCCGGCAGCCCCGGAAAAGCCGGCACGACCAGGGTCAACGGCCCCGGCCAGAATGCCTCGGCCAGCACGATCAGCGGCGTCTCGAGGTGACAGCGGCGCAGCTCGTCCACCGACGGCAACAGGATGGGCAGGGGCTTGCCCTCGGGGCGCCCCTTGGCCTCGATGACCCGCGCGACCGCCACCGCGTCATGCGCGCGGCAGCCCACGCCGTAGCTGGTCTCGGTGGGAAACACGATCGCCCGCCCCGCGCGCAGCGCGTCCACGGCCTCGTCCACCGTCAGTCGCCGGAGCATCGCTCTCCCCTCTCCACGGCCGCCAGCGCGCCGATCACGTCGCCGGCCACCAACGCGTTCTCG
>CALBMW010000696.1 GCA_937896275.1 uncultured Myxococcales bacterium | reverse complement strand
CGCGTCACGGGCACCGTCGCCCGCCACGCCCGCGGCGTCCCGAGGCGAGGCCGCGTCCGCGGCGAACGACGCGTCGGGGCGACCTGGCGGCATCTGCACGGCGTCGAGCGTCGCGGCGTCCGGCGAGGGGCCCGGCGCACCGTCGAGGGCCCCCGGACCCACCGCGGGCGGCGACTGCAGCACGCCCGACGCGTCCCCCACGGAGCGCGCGTCGTCCACCTCGGCGCACGCGGCGAGGAAGCCCACGACGACCAACGCTGCCGTGATGAGACGCACGGCGGCGAGAGTAGCAGGATGCGGGCGCGGCGACCGCGTTCGCCGTGTCCTTGGGATGTTGCACACCGACCTCTCACACCGTTAGCTTGGGTGCGCTTGCCCCACCCCCGAGGACCACAGTGGTCGCCGATACCGCTTTGATGTGCCCCAAGTGCGGACGCCCTCTCGACGAGGATCAGCGCGTCTGCCCCGTCGATCACGGGGTCACGGGGGGCGTGTACGGGGTCACCGTCGGCAGCATCAAGAAGACGCCCCTGGCGAAGCGCCACATGCTGGGGCTCACCGTCAACGACTCCTACGTGATCAACGGCTACCTCGGATCGGGGGGCTTCGGCGCCGTCTACCGCGCAGAGCAGCGCGCGCTGGGGCGCGACGTCGCGCTCAAGCTGCTGATGGTCGACACCGTGCACGATCCGGTGGTGATCCACCGCTTCAAGCGCGAGGCCCGCACCGCCGCGGCCCTGCTCGATCCGAACATCGTCACGCTCTTCGACTACGGCGAGACCAACCTGGGCGACACCGATGAGGACTACCTCATCTACTTCGCGATGGAGCTGGTCCACGGGCCCACCCTGCGGCAGCTGGTGAAGGCCGAGCAGGGCCTGGGCCTCGAGGGCTCGCTCGCGACCGGGCTGAACATCCTGCGCGGGCTGGCGGCGGCCCACCAGCTCGGCGTCGTTCACCGCGATTTGAAGCCCGGCAACGTCCTGATCGACGAGAGCAAGAACCGCGCGTGGTTCGCGCGGCTGTTCGACTTCGGCATCTCGTCGCTGCAGGGCTCCGGTGGCCACACCACCCAGATGGGCCAGGGCGGCGTCCTCGGCACGCCCAAGTACATGGCGCCCGAGCAGTGGCGGGCCCAGCCCACCGCCCCCTGCACCGACGTCTACGCCTTCGGGGTGATGCTCTGCGAGATGCTCACCGGCGAGCCGCCGATCGCGAAGGGCGAGATGGTCGAGATGGCCGCCGCGCACTGCAAGGCGCCCCGACCCGAGGTCACGCAGACGAGCAAGGGTGAGCCCGTGCCGCTCGCGGTGACCAACTTCATCAAGAAGTGCATGGCCATCGACGCGCGCCAGCGCTACGGCTCGGCGCGCGAGGCGCTCGAGTCACTCCAGGCCATCCATGCGGCCGGCGACGCGGCGGTGGTGCCCCGCGTGTCGCGCTTCGAGGAGCCCGGTACCGGCTCGATGGACGCGGATCTCTCGGGGTCGGTCTCGGGCAGCCTGGGCTCGATGAGCGGCGCGTCGGGCGCCATCGAGGTCCGGCCTCCGGTGGAGCAGGCG
>CALBMW010000695.1 GCA_937896275.1 uncultured Myxococcales bacterium | reverse complement strand
CGCCCGCCGAGGCGCCGCGGTTCGAATCCGCCGAGCCCATCGATCCCGGCCCGGCCCGCGCGATCGTGGTGGGCGCCCTGAGCGCCGCCGGCGTACCGACGACCGCGATTCAACACGGCCGATATCCCTTGCGTGGCCTGGGCTTTCCGCGCGACGCGACCTTCCCGCTGATCAGCTTCACCTGCCCCGTCGGCCAGCCCTGCGCGGGGGTGCTCGAGGCCATCGCGCGTTCTGCCCCGGCGCGCGGGCTGATCGCGGTGCCGGCCCACGAGGAGGATCGCCCCGGCAGGCCGCTGTACCGCGCGCTCGCCTCGCCCGAGGGACGCCCGGCGCTCGCGATCCGCGGGCTGCCGCCGGGCCCGCGCCTGACCTTGGTCGTCTTCGACGTGGGGCGCGATCCGGGCCTGCTCGACGCCTTGCTGGGGCTGGACGTGGATCTCACCTACGCGCTGGCGGCCGACGCGCCCGGCGCGCCCCAGGCTGCGGCCCGCCTCAACGCTGCGGGCCGCGAGGTGCTCGCCTTGGTGCCGATGCAGTCCGAGGGGGACGCTGCGACGAGCCCCGACACGCTGCGCACCGACGATCCGCCGGAGACCGCGGCCACGCGCGCCCTGAGCTTGACCGCCCGGGTGACGGGCGCCGTGGGCGTGGCGGCCTGGCGCGGCGACCGCTTCACGGCGTCGCAGCCCCACATGGCGGCGCTGCTCCGCACCCTGGGAGGGGAGGGCCTGTTCTTCTTCGACGCGACCGGATCGCTGGGATCGGTGGCCACGCCCGCGGCGCGGACGCTGGGCGTGCGATCCGCGTCGTCGACGCACTACCTGGACGCGGCCGACGGCGATCTGGAGGCGCGTCTGCGCGCGGTCGAGGTGGCGCTGGTGCTCGACGGGCAGGCCGTCGTGGTCACCCCCCCGGACCCCGAGACGCTCGTCACGCTGACCGCGTGGCTACGCGGCTTGCGGTCCCGGCGGATTCACGTACTACGACTCTCGGAGATCGTGCTTTAACCGCGTCTTTGCCGCCGGTTTCCGAGTGTGCTACTTCAATGCAGCGGTGAGCGCCGGGCGCAGCCGTGCCGGGTCGAGGGAAGGTATGCTGCGCCTCGTTATCGAGGACGACGAAGGGACGACCCACGTCGTCCCACTGATTCGCGACGAGATCACGATCGGTCGGCAGGAGGGAAACACCATCCGCCTGACCGAGCGCAACGTGTCCCGTCGCCACGCGCGCCTCGTTCGCACCGGGGAGGGCGAGAGCCCCACTGTGCTCGTCGAGGACCTCGACAGCTACAACGGCATCAAGCTCAACGGCGACCGCGTCTCGAGCAAGTGCACGATGCGGCCGGGCGATCTGATCCAGATCGGCGACTACAGCCTCGCCCTGCGGGTCGACCAGCCCAGCGACAAGGAGTCGCGCGACACCGAGATCCAGATGGGCCCGCCCGTCGGCCTCGACGACATCGCGACCCAACTGCACCGCGTCGAGGACGACGTCCTCCCCCAGACCGAGCAAGGCAAGCTGGTCGTCGTGTCCAGCAACCTCGCGGGCTCCACCTACGCGCTCGATCGCCGCGAGGTGATCATCGGCCGCACCGACGAGAACGACGTGGTGATCAACCACCGCTCGATCTCGCGGAACCACGCGAAGGTCATCTTCCGGGACGGCACCTTCACGGTCATCGATCTCGCCTCGAGCAACGGCGTGAAGGTCAACGGCGAGGACTTCGGCACCGCGAGCCTGGTCAACGGCGACATCGTCGAGTTGGGCCACGTCAAGCTGCGCTACGTCGCGCCGGGCGACGACTATGTCTTCAGCCTGGCCGACATCGACGACGTCGTGGTGGCGGGCGGGCCCAGCACCGGCCGCCTGGTGGGCCTGGGCGTGGTGCTCGTGGCCATCGCGACCGCGGCCTTCCTGTTGGTGAACCGCACGGTCGAGCCGAGCCAGGATCCGGTCTCCCACCCGCCCCAACCCGCCGCGACCGACGTGGCCACGCCAGCGCCGCCGCCCACCGATCCGGTGGACGTGCCCGCGCTGATGCAGGAGGGGCAGGACCTGCTCGGCGCCGAGAAGTGGGCCGAAGCGGCCAAGGTCTTCGGACGGGTCCTGCAAGAGGAGCCCGATCACGCCGAGGCCAAGGATCTCAAGAAGAAGGCCACGCGAGAGGCCGAGCACAAGCGCCGATACGACCAGCTGCTGCAGGACACCCAGGACGAGCAGTGGCACGACGCGTTCTTCGCGCTCGGTGACTTCCCCGAGGACTCGATCTATCACCCGCGCCTGGACTCGGTGCGCGGCAAGATCGAGGGCGGCTTCGCTGACTTCGAACTCGAGCGCGCCCGCGACCTGGCCCGACGCGGCGATCTGGCGACCGCCCGGACGCTGCAGATCGCGCTGGGCGACAAGGCCTTCGCCAAGAGGCAGGCTGATCTGCTCGGCCGTGAGCTCGACGCCCTCGAAGCCAAGGAGCGCGCCCACGAGCTGCCCGAGGCCCGCCCGCCGGACGTCGCGCCGCCCGAGGTCCGACCTCCTCACGACAAGCCCCCCCCCGAGCGCGAGGCGCCCACCCGGCGCGCCCCCCGCGAGCGTCCCGGGCAGGACGACGCGAGCTACGAGGAGCTGATGAAGGACGCGCTGCGGCACGTGGCGCGCGGGGAACGTGCCAAGGCGGTGGAGCTGCTCGAGAAGGCCGAAAAGATGCGGCCATCCGATCAGCGCCCGCATCAGAGGCTCTGCGCCATCTACCGGCCGATGGGTCGGCTCGAGAAGGCGAAGCATCATTGCAAGATGTGGCTGGCGCTCGAGCAGAACGCCACCTACAAGCCCGCGATCCGCAAGACGATTGAGCAGCTCGAGGCCGAGCTGAATCGCTGAACCGCAGCAGGGGCCCATGAACACCCGACCCATCCTCAGAGCGATCCCGGCCCTCGTGCTGATCGCGCTGGCAGCCGCGCCCGCCGCGGCCCAGGACTCGTTCGACCTCGACGTCCAGAACTTCCGTCCGGCGATGGACTCCAAGGGCTTCATCACCGTCGAGCGCTCCAAGGCTCTCGGCACGCTCGAGCCCAGCTTCGGCCTGTACCTGAACTACGCCCTCAACCCGCTGAAGCAGGACATCAACGGCGACACCGAGGGGCTCGTCGAGCACTACCTGGCCGGCAACTTCGTGTTCGCGCTGGGCTTTGGCAACATCGTCGAGATCGGCGCGAACCTGCCCATCGTCATCATTCGCGGCGATCCCGACGGGCCCGGCGACGCCGAGCAGCTCTCCGGCGATGGCTTCGGCGACGCGGCCTTCAGCCTCAAGGTGCGCATCCTCGATCGCGAGCAGTACCCGATCGGCATCGCGATCGTCCCCACGGTCTCGATCGCGAGCGGCGAGACCGACATCTTCGCATCCCACGCACAGACGCCGGTGGTGGCGGGGCGCCTGGTCCTGGACTGGGACTTCGGCAGTCGCGTGGGCATGGCGGTCAACCTCGGCGGGCGCTTCCGCGAGAAGCGCACCCTGCAGGAGCCGGTCACCCAGACCGACGCCAACGGCGCCACCCGCACCTTCGCGCGGGAAGATCCCATCGTCGTGGGCAACGAACTTCTCTACAGCGTCGGCGTCGGCATCGCGCTCCTGCCCGAGCGCCTCGATCTCGTCTTCGAGGGCTACGGCGCGGCCCCCATCGAGAGCGGCGCCAAGCGCGCCACCCCCCTCGAGGTGCTCGCTGCCCTCAAGATCTTCCTGGTTGGCAACAGCTATCTGTCCCTCGGCGCCACCCGCGGCCTGCTCAACAGCTACGGCGACCCGGACGTGCGGGCCTTCGCGGGCATCATCTTCGAGCCCGCC
>CALBMW010000694.1 GCA_937896275.1 uncultured Myxococcales bacterium | reverse complement strand
GTCGATGGTGTGGTCGGCTGCCCGGCCGTCGCCAACCCCGGCGCGACCGCCGACGAGGTGTGCGACGGCCAGGACAACGACTGCGATGGCAACCTGGACGAGGGCTTCGGATCGGTCACCTGCGGGGTCGGCGCCTGCCGCCACGCGGTGCCCAACTGCGCGGGCGGCGGCGCCCCGCAGTGCGATCCGCTGGAGGGCGCGGGCGTCGAGATCTGCAATGGCGTCGACGACGACTGCGACGGCAACACCGACGAGGGCCAGATCGAGGGTACCGGGCAGCCGTGCATCAGCGGCTTCGGCGTGTGCCGTCGCGACGGCGCCAGCGTCTGTCGCGGCGGCGCCATCGTGTGCGGCGCCGATCCCGGCCCGGCGGGGGTCGAGCGCTGCAACGCCCTCGACGACGACTGCGACGGCCGAACGGACGAGGAGCCCACCGACGTGGGCCAGGCGTGTACAGCCGGCAACGGCCTCTGCGCCCGTGACGGCACGACGGTGTGCCAGCGGTTCCGCGTCACGTGCGACGCGACGGCGGCCGATCCGGGCGTCGAGGTCTGCAATGGCATCGACGACGACTGCGATGGCTTCAGCGACGAGCGGCTCGGCTCCCAGGACTGCGGCCTGGGCGTGTGCCGCCGCGTGCTGCCGCTGTGCCGCGACGGCCAGGCGGTGGCCTGCGACCCGGTGGCGGGCGCCCGCGCCGAGGTGTGCAACGGCGGGGATGACGACTGTGACGGTGACGTCGACGAGCAGCTCGGCACGACGACCTGCGGGCAGGGCGGCTGCGCGCGCGACGTCCCTCGGTGCGTCGGCGGCGCGATCGCGATCTGCGATCCCTTCGTGGGCGCCGCGGTCGAGGTCTGCGACGGCATCGACAACGACTGCGACAGTCGCACCGACGAGACGGTGCCCGGGCAGGGCGCAGACTGCTCGGTCGGCTTCGGCGGCTGCGAGACCTTCGGCGTGCAGACCTGCCAGGGCGGCGGCTTCGTCTGCGGCGCGGTGATCGGCGACCCCGTCGACGAGCAGTGCGACCGGATCGACAACGACTGCGACGGCGTGGTCGACGAGGAGCCGGTCAACGTCGGCAACCGCTGCCACTCGGGCGGGGTGGGCCAGTGCGATGGCTTCGCGAACACGGTCTGCCAGGCCGGCGTCGAGGTGTGCCCCGCCGTCGACAACCCATCGCGGGTCGAGACCTGTGACGGGCTCGACAACGACTGCGACAACTTCATCGACGAGTCATCGATCAGCGGCAGCGACTGCGACGTCAACGGCTTCGACGACTCGTGCGACATCGAGCTCGGGCGCCACACGGACTGCAACGGCAACACTGTGCCCGACAACTGCGACATCGAGAGCGGTCGCAGCCTCGACTGCAACCGCAACGACATCCCCGACGAGTGCAACGGCGACGGCATCGACTGCGCCCTCGACGACGTGCCGCCCACGGTCGAGCTGGTGGTCAGCCACGAGCTGGCCGATCCCGGCACGCGGGTGCAGGTGCTGGTGCTGGCGATGGACAACCGCAACCTGTCGGCGGTCGAGCTGTACGTCGACGAGCAGCGGGTGGCGCTCGACGCCGTGAACCAGGCGGTGCTCGTCTTCGACGTGCCGGGCGTGCACGCGCTGGTGGGCCTGGCGCGCGACTTTGGGGGCAACGAGGCCACCGACACCGCCACGCTGCGCATCCGGCAGCCCCTCGATCAGACGCCGCCGACGCTCGAGATCACCGCGCCCGCGAACGGCGCGTTGATCCACAACCCGACGCAGGTGATCGGCACGATCTCCGATCCCAGCTTGTTCTACTGGGAGCTCACCTACGGTCCCTTCGACATGCCCGACCAGTTCGAGCTGGCGCGCGACGTCCGCGAGCGCACCAACGAGCCGCTGGGCCTGCTGGATCCCGGGGCCATCCCCGAGGGCACCTGGGCGCTGCGCCTCTACGCCGAGGACTTCAGCGGCAACGGGAGTCAGCTGACCGGGCAGTTCACCATCGGCCTCTGCGAGCCGGCGGCCGAGATCTGTGACGGCGCCGACAACGACTGCGACGGGCGCATCGACGAGGCCTTCCCGAACGCAGGGCAGGGCTGCCTGGTGGGCGTCGGCGAGTGCGCGCGGCAGGGCACCTTCCGTTGCCTGGCCAACGGCGCCGGCACCGCGTGCGACGCCCAGGCCGGGCCACCCGCGGCCGAGCTGTGCGATGCCCTCGATCAGGACTGCGACGGCAACACGATCAACGGCTTCCCGGTGGGACGTCCTTGCTCGGCCGGCGTGGGCGTCTGCGCGCGCGCCGGGACGCAGCAATGCACGCCCGATGGCAGCGGGACCGCCTGCGACGCGGTGCCCGCGCTCCCAGGGGCCGAGATCTGCAACGGTCAGGACGACAACTGCGACGGCGAGGTCGACGAGGGCTTCGAGCGCCTGACCTGCGGCATCGGGCAGTGTCGTCACACCGTGTCCGAGTGCCAGGGCGGCGTCCCGGGGGGCGGCCTCGAGTGCGACCCCATGGAGGGCGCGAGCGACGAAGTCTGCGATGGCATCGACAACGACTGCGATGGCGCGACCGATGACGACGTGTCGGACGTGGGCGAGGCGTGCAGCGCCGGCGTGGGCGACTGCCGCGTCGACGGCGTGACGATCTGCGACGGGGGCGCCGAGACCTGCGGCGCGGTCGCGGGCGTGCCCGGCGTCGAGATCTGCGGCGGCGGCGACGAGGACTGCGATGGCGACGTGGACGAGGGCGACGTCTGCCCCGACGTGATCGACCCGGTGGTCGACCTGCGCATCCTGACGGGCGCGATCAACCCGGGCGGGACGGCGCGCTTCCAGGTGCTGGCCACCGACGACCGGGGCGTGACGCTCATCAGCCTGACCGTGGGCGGGGTCGACGTGCCGCTCGGCGCGAACAACGTCGGCACCTTCACCACCGACGAGCCGGGCGTCTACCAGGTGGTCGGCAGCGCGACCGACGCGGCCGGCAACGTGGGCACCCAGACGGGTGTGTTGCGGGTCTTCGATCCGGCCGACGTCACCGCCCCCACCGTCCAGATCTCGGCGCCCCTCTTCGACGGCGTGCTGCTCGAGGACACCGAGGTGCGCGGGACCATCAGCGATCCCAACCTCGTGGACTGGCGCATCGAGTACAGCCAGACGGTCGGCGACGAATGGGTGACGCTCATCGAGGGCGCGGGCGAGGTAAACGACGGCCCGCTCGGCGACCTGCTGGTCAGCATGCTGCCCAACGGCATGTACCGTCTGCGGCTGCGGGCCGAGGACGTCAACGGGCGCATCGGGGTCGATCAGATCACGGTGCGCGCCGACGGCGAGGCCAAGATCGGCGAGTTCCGGATGGTGTTCGTCGACATGAACCTTCCCATCGCCGGGGTTCCGATCACGGTCGAGCGTGTCTACGACAGCCGCGACGCGTTCACGGGCGACTTCGGCGTGGGCTGGCGGCTCAACGTGCGCGGCGGCAAGCTGCAGCACAACCGGCCCGAGCACGAGGAGTGGGACGTCGTGGCCGGCGGCTTCCTGGGCCTGCCGTGCCAGCAGGGCGTCGAGACGGCGGCGCACGTCACCGAGATTCGGCTCTCGGACAAGGAGTACTACCTGTTCCGCCCCGTGATCCGGAACCCGGCCATCCTGCTCGGCGGCTGCCAGATCACGATGGACTTCGAGTACATCACGGGCAAGCCGAAGGGCCCCGCGCGCCTGCAGATCCTGGGCGACAACACCGGCCTCTACATCGCGGGCAGCAACGAGCTGACGAGCTGGGACACGCTCGAGCCGGTCACGCTCGACCGGGTGCGCCTCACGACGCCGGACCTGCGGACCTTCGACCTGGACAAGGTCGACGGGACCTTCCGCATCGCCGACGCCAATGGCAACAGCCTGTTCGTGAACAACAACGGGCTGGTGCGGGACAACGGCGAGTCGGTGGACATCGTGCGCGACAACACGGGGCGCATCACGCGGATCATGGCGCCCTCGGGCGACACCATCCAGTACGTCTACGACGCGAACCGCGATCTGGTCGAGGTCATCGACGAGCTCGAGGCGAGCACCCACTTCACCTATGACCGCAAGCACCACCTGATCGAGGTGATCGACCCGAGCGGCAACACACCGGCGCGGCAAGTCTACGACGAGGACGGCCGGCTCACCGCGATCGAGTATCCGGACGGGCGCCGGCAGGAGCTGAACCACGATCCAGACAATCGCACCGAGATCACGCTCGACAAGCTCGGCAACCTCGAGGTCTTCGAGTACGACGCGGCGGGCAACATCGTGCGGCACGTCGACAAGCGCGGCAACGAGACGACCAACCAGTGGGCCGCCAACGGCGATCTCCTGCACCGCATCGAGCCGGGCGGCGCGACCACTGACTACACCTACAGCGGGGTCGGCAAGGCCACGATGATCGTGGGCCCGGTCGGGGACGTGCGCCTCGGCACCTACAACGCGCTCAACCAGCAGACGTCGATCACCGACGCGAACGGCGGCGTGACGTCGTTCACCTTCGACGCCAGGGGCAACCAGACCGAGAGGACCGATCCCGAAGGGAACGTGACGCACTTCGTGTACGACGCGAAGGGTCGGATCAGCAGCCAGACCAACCCGCGCGGCTTCACGACGACCTTCGAGTACGACGCCGTGGGCTACCTCGTGCGGACGACGGATGGGCTCGACCAGGTCACGACCTACACCTACGACGCCGACGGCAACCGCCTGACCGCGACGCGCGAGCGCGACGGCGCGCAGCTCGTGACGCGATCGTTCCATGACGCCAGGGACCGGTTGATTCGCGAGGTGGATCCCCTCGGCGGCGAGATCCGCGTGGAGTACGACGTCCGCGGGCGCAAGGTGGCCGAGATCGACCAGAACGGCGGCCGCACCGAGTACGTGTGGGACGAGGTCGGCAACAACACCGAGGTTCACCACCCGGATGGGAGCGTCGAGCGCTTCGACTACGACCCGGAGGGCAGGCGCATCGCGACCATGGACGCGGCCGGCAACGCGCGCCGCACGGAGTTCGACGAGCTGGGCCACCCGACGCACATCGTGCTGCCCGACGGCGGCGAGCGGTTCATGCAGTACGACCTCCGCGGCAACGTGATCCGCGAGGTCGATCCGCGCGGTGCCGAGACGATGCATGTGTATGACTTGGGCGACCGGCGGGTGCGAACGGTCGACGCGCAGGTTAACGAGATCCGCTACGAGTACGACGCCAAGGGCAACCAGACCGCGACCGTCGGGCCCTTGGGTGACCGCACCGAGTTCACCTACGACCTGAACGACCGGCGGATCGAGACGCGGTACGCGGACGGGACGCTCAGCCAGACCGAGTGGGACGCCAACGGCAACAAGGTGCTGGACCGCGACGTCGCGGGGAACGAGACCCACTATGTCCACGACGCGCTCGACCGCCTCATCGAGGTCACGGACGCGCTCGGTGGGGTGACGCGCTACACCTATGACTCGCTGGGCAACCGCACCGAGGAGATCGACGCGCTCGGCCACACGATGCGCTACGAGCACGACCCGGCCGGGCGAGCGTTCCGCAAGCAGCTACCGGGCGGCCAGCAGATGACCGCCCAGTTCGACGCGATGGGCAATACGATGCGGCGCGTCGACTACAACGGCGTGACCACCGACTACAGCTACGACGCCGCTGGCCGGCTGACCGAGATTCGCCTGCCGGACGGGATGGTCGAGCACGCGACCTATACGGCGACCGGCAAGCGCGAGACGGTCACGGACGCGCGAGGGGTGACGCGGTGGACCTACGATGTGCTCGACCGCGTGACGAGCAGGGTCGATCCTGACGGGACGCGGGTGGCGTGGACCTATGACGTCGCGGGCAACAAGACCTCGGTCGAGACGCCCGCGGGCGTGACGCGCTTCGACTACGACACGCTGAACCGGCTGGAGCGGGTGACCGATCCCGAGGGCGGCGTGACGACCTACGGGTACAACCCGGTCGGATCGCGGGCGTCGATGACGCTGCCCAACGGTGTCGTGACCACCTATGCCTACGATCAGCAGCAGCGCCTGATGCGCATCGAGACGCGGAGCGCGGGCGGTCAGCTGCTCGGTGGTCACGCCTACACGCTCGGGCTCGCCGGCAACCGCACGGCGGTCGATGACCTCGCGAGCGGGCGCCACGTCGACTACACCTACGACGCGCTCTATCGGCTGGTGCGCGAAGACATCGTCGGCGACCGGACCATCACCTACACCTACGACGCCGTCGGCAACCGCCTGACGAAGGACGACAGCGTCGACGGCCAGACGGTCTACGCCTACGACGACAACGACCGCATCCTCACGGCCGGCGCGGTGGCCTATCAGCATGACGCCAACGGCAACGTGACGGGCGTCGGCGACGATGCGTACACCTTCGACGTCAAGGGGCGGCTGGTGCTGGCGGAGACGGCGGACGGCAGCGTGAGCTACGTCTACGACCTGGACGGTCACCGCGTCCGCCGCGTGGTGGACGACGGCGCGACGCTGGTCGAGACGCGCTACGTGGTCGACGAGAACCGCCAGTTCACCGAGGTGCTCGCCGAGACGGATGATCAGGGCGAGATCGAGGTGAGCTATGTCTATGGCCAGGAGCTCATCAGCGAGCATCGTCCTCAGCCCGCCGGGGGGGCGAGTGAGCGTTACGTCACGTCCGACGGTCAACTCTCGGTGCGCGCGCTGACGGACGACGCGGGGGCGATCACGGACCGCTACGACTACGACGCCTTCGGCAACCTGCTGACCCATGTGGGCGACACGCCCAACGACATGCTCTACACGGGGCAGTTCCTCGATCCCAACGTGGGCTTCTACTACCTGCGCGCGCGCTGGATGGACCCCGGCACGGGCCGATTCCAGAGCGTCGACCCGGTCCCCGGCCTGCCCTTCGAGCCCCGCACGCTGCATCGGTACAGCTACGCGCTGCAGAGCCCGGTCGATCTGTCGGATCCGAGCGGTGAGTTCGGCCTGGTGAGCGTGAGCATCTCGATCAGCATCCAGGGCTCGCTGCGCTCGACCTACATCAGCAGCTTGCTGCGGACCTTCCTGACGGTGACCCGAATCGCGGTCTGCCAACTCGCGCCGGCCTACAAGCTGCGCGAGGCCGGCTACGACGCGATGTTCGGGCCAACGCCGGAGGCGGGCTACAACATGGTGGCGGCGTCGCAGGAGATGATCGCGGGCGCCTTCCGAGCCATCGGCGGGGCGTTGGCGGCGACCTACTCCAACATCGCGAGCAGCCTGGTGTCGTTCAAGTTCAAGATCGACGTGGATCTCGACGGGGCGATCGACGCGCTGCAGAAGCAGTTGAGCCCGGGCTTTGGTGGCTTCAACCAGGGCGTGGACGACGTGCAGTCGATCCTGAAGGCCATCGCGAAGCTCGAGGAGCTGAAGAAGACGGTGGACATGTTCATGGAGGAGGCGACCGCTTGGTACAACGCGGCGGCGGCGCTGCTGAACATCGGTGGGTCGCACTCGGCGTGCGACAAGATGAAGGCGATCGAGAAGATTGGGAACAAGTTGATCGACTTGATTCCCAGCTTCTAGGCGGGGGTGGGGGGTGGGTAGGCCCCAGGGGGGGAGGGCTCGTCGATGACGCCGATCACGCATCAACGCCCGTAGGTCGGCGGGGCTCGCCCATGAGCGTGCCCCGGGGCACGAACTCCCCCACCTCCATAGGCGGGCGGAAGTTGACCGGACACGCCCTCGACCAGATGCAGGGCCGAGGCTTCACGCTATCGGTCGTAAAAGCGCCATCCAGAGCGGAGCCCGCTCCGCAGGCAACCAGCCCGGCACGTTCCCGGCACGGGTGTCGCCGGCACAGGTGTCGCCCACTTCTTTGAGCCCCGCCCTGCGGCACAGGTGTCGCCCCTGCGGCACAGGTGTCGCCCACTTCTTTGAGCCCGGCACAGGTGTCGCCCACCGGCACAGGTGTCGCCCACTTCTTTTTTGGCGCGCACGTCGTTTTCCTGCACGACCTTGCGCCGCTGTCCGAAAGACCTCCGCCCCCCA